>NZ_VRMC01000667.1:0-234 GCF_008369905.1 Pseudonocardia sp. EV170527-09 | reverse complement strand
GCCGGGCCGCGCAGCACCGCGGCGAGCATCGTGCGGCCCGGCGCCGCGCCTGGTTCGACGAGACCGCACCACAGCGTGACCAGCGGTGGCGCGACACCCAGCGGCGGCGTCTCGACCGGGCGGATCGGGCGCGGGCCCGGTGGGCGGCGGCCCGCGGCCTGCCCACCAGCACCAGCACCGACGACCCCGGCCACCCCGACGGCAATGCTGATGATTCCGGAACCGGTGCTGGTG
>NZ_VRMC01000666.1:0-234 GCF_008369905.1 Pseudonocardia sp. EV170527-09 | reverse complement strand
GTAATGGAGTGTAAGGGAATTGAATAGAATCAATCCGAATGTAATGGAATGGAATGGAATGGAATGGAATGGAATGGAATGCAATGGAATGGAATGCAATGGAATGGAATCAACCCGAGTGCAATCGAATGGAATCGAATGGAATGGAATACAATGGAATGGATTCAACTTGAATGGAATGGAAAGAATGGAATCAACACGAGTTGAATGGCATGGATTGGAATGGAATGGAAT
>NZ_VRMC01000665.1:0-235 GCF_008369905.1 Pseudonocardia sp. EV170527-09 | reverse complement strand
TCACAAGCTCTCACGGTCAACGAAGGATATTCCTTCTCCCAGGAAGACCCGATCAGGCTCGGAATCCCGGTTACAAGACATTTCGACAATGGTAAAACAAGACCAACAAAGCCACCCGAATGTGCCGACAAATCCCGATAGGAGCTGCACATATCTCGTTCTTAGGGCACACCGGATTGTCCAAGGTTCTGGTAGGCCAGCCCAGAGTTGCCCCTGGTCGCCATCGGCAGCTGAC
>NZ_VRMC01000090.1:0-22533 GCF_008369905.1 Pseudonocardia sp. EV170527-09 | reverse complement strand
GGGAAAACTACTTTGGGAGAACGTTCTCCCGGGCGAAATACGCGGCCGCCCGCTTGAGAATCTCGTTCTCCACCTCAAGGCGACGCTTCTCCTTACGGAGCCCGGTCAATTCGCGTTTCTCGGCGCTACTCAGCCGTGAATCGGAGCCGCCGGTGTCGTCGGCGGCGGCCTGGGCCATCCAGCTCCGCAAACACGACTCCGATATCGACAGTTCCTTCGCGATCGCAGACACCG
The DNA here is from genome assembly GCF_008369905.1 of Pseudonocardia sp. EV170527-09. NCBI lineage: Bacteria > Bacillati > Actinomycetota > Actinomycetes > Pseudonocardiales > Pseudonocardiaceae > Pseudonocardia > Pseudonocardia sp. EV170527-09. The sequence goes on along the minus strand of NZ_VRMC01000090.1, from coordinate 22,299 downwards.
GCTTGTCGCCAGCACGAGCAAGGTCCACGGCGCGGCGCCGGAACTCGGGCGGGTGAGGTGCAGGCACGAACAACATCCTCCCTGGTGGACCGGGTCCACCTCAGGTGACGTGTCCGGCGTCAGGGGTCAAGCTCACCGCCCGGCCCCGCCGGCGCGGGGCGTTCGCGCATGCCCCCGGGCTCCACCGGATCAGGCCGGGACGGACGGTGCCGTGACACCCCGTCACCACCCCCGGCACCCCACGCGAGGGGTACGGCGGCACGCAGGGAGGTGCCACGCCGGCCCCCCGCGGACGGGACCGCGGCCGGGCGAGCGGGACGACGGGCCCCGCGGGCGGGACGGCGACCGGGCAGGCAGGGCGGTGACCGGGACGCGGAACGGCCCCGCCCCCGCGGTGCGGGGACGGGGCCGTGGGAGAGCCGCCGCAGCGCTACCGGAAGACGACCGTGCTGCCGCCGGTGAGCAGGACCCGGCGCTCGCAGTGCCAGCGGACCGCGCGGGACAGGGCCAGTGCCTCGGCGTCGCGGCCGACCATCTGCAGGGCCTTCGGGTCGTAGGAGTGGTCGATCCGGATCACCTCCTGCTCGATGATCGGGCCCTCGTCGAGGTCGGGGGTGACGTAGTGGGCGGTGGCGCCGACCTGCTTCACGCCGCGCTCGTAGGCCTGGTGGTACGGGCGGGCGCCCTTGAAGCCGGGCAGGAACGAGTGGTGGATGTTGATGGCCCTGCCCTCGAGCGCCTTGCAGGTCTCGTCGGAGAGCACCTGCATGTAGCGGGCGAGCACGACCAGCTCGGCGTCGAACTCGTCGACGAGCGACAGCAGCCGGGCCTCGGCGTCGGGTTTGGTCTCGGCGGTCACCGGGACGTGCACGAACGGCAATCCGGCGGCCTCGACCATCGGGCGCAGGTCGGGGTGGTTGGACACGACCGCGACGATGTCCGCGCCCAGGCTGCCGGCCCGCCACCGGAAGATCAGGTCGTTGAGGCAGTGCCCCAGCTTGGAGACCATGACCAGGATCCGGGCGGGGGCGCCGTCGTGGAAGGTGAAGCTCATGCCGAACTCGGCCGCGACCGCCTCGAAGTCCCGGCTGATCACGTCGAGGTCCACCTCGTGCTCCGCCCCGACCTGGGTACGCAGGTGCAGCCGGCCGCGCAGCGGGTCGTCGAACTGCTGGTACTCGCCGATGTCGCAGCCGTGCTCGAACAGGAAGGCGCTGACCGCGCGCACGATGCCGGTGCGGTTCGGGCAGCTCAGGGTCAGGATGAAGGAACGGGACACGGCGGCCTCTCCTCGGGTCGGACGCGGTCCGCGGCGACCACGGACCCCTAGATGGTGCATTGATATATCAGTCATAGTCAAGAGGTGTGGGCATGTCCGAGAACTGTTACGCACACATGACGGGTTAGCATGCGACGGTGACCGCACTGCCCGACGACGCCGAGCCGGAGTACACCTCGCTCGCCGACAAGGCGTACACGGTGATCCGGGACCGGCTGATCATGCTCGACATCCCGCCGATGACCGCGATCGACGACGTCGCCCTCGCGAAGTCCCTCGAGGTCGGTCGCACGCCGGTGCGGGAGGCCCTCAAGCGCCTGGAGATCGACCGGCTGGTCGTCTCCTACCCGCGGCGCGGGACGTTCGCGACCGGGGTCGACATCACCGACCTGGCCTACATCTCCGAGATCCGGGTGCAGCTGGAGCCGCTCGCGGCGCGCCGCGCGGCCGAGTACGCCGGCCCCGCGACCCGGGCCGACCTCGCCGAGCTGGCCGACACCATCGACCGGATCGACGTGCGCACCCTGGACCGCGACGCGCTGATGCGCTGGGACCTGCACGTCCACCGGACGATCTACGAGGCAGCGGCCAACCCGCACCTCGAGGACACCCTGATCCGCTACGACAACCTCGCGACCCGGATCTTCTGCCTGTTCCTGGACCGGATGACGCACTTCGACCAGCACGTCGGCGAGCACTCGGGCCTGCTGCGGGCCATCGCGGGGCAGCAGGCCGACGAGGCGGCCGACCGGGCCCGCGCGCACGTCATCGGGTTCGAGAAGGCGGTCCGCGAGGTCGTCTGACCCGGCTCAGACGTGGGCGCGCGCCGAGCGGACGGTGTGTGCCAGCAGCAGGGCCGTCGTCACCGGTCCGACGCCACCGGGCACCGGCGTGAGCGCACCGGCGCGGGTCGCGACGTCGGCGGCGTCGACGTCGCCGACCAGGCTGCCGTCGGGCGCGGTGTTCGTCCCGACGTCGACGACGACCGCGCCCTCGGCGACGTGCTCGGCGCGGATCAGCCCGATCCGCCCGACCGCGACCACGAGCACGTCCGCGGTGCGGGTGTGCTCGGCGAGTTCCTTGGTGTGGCGGTGGCAGATCCCGACCGTCGCGTCGCGCTGCAGGAGCAGCTGGGCGGTCGGCTTGCCGACGACCAGCGAGCGCCCCACGACCACGGCGCTGCGCCCGGCCAGCTCGACGCCGTGGTGGTCGAGCAGCTCGAGCACCGCGGCCGCGGTGGCCGGCGGGTAGGCGGGCAGGCCCGCGGCGAGCCGGCCGGCCGAGAGCGGGTTGGCGCCGTCGACGTCCTTCTCCGGGACGATCGACGCGGCCAGCTCCTCGACCCGCACGCCGTCGGGCAGCGGGGTCTGCAGGATGATGCCGTGCACGGTGTCGTCGCTGCTCAGACGGGCCAGGGTGGCACTGATGAACTCGGCGTCGGCGTCCGGGCCCAGGTCGAGGACCTCGCACTCGACGCCGACCCGGCGGGCGGCCCCGGACAGCGAGCGGACGTACCAGCCCGCGCCCTCGTCGGCGGTGGCGACGACGACGGCCAGCCGCGGCACGACGCCGAGGACGGTGAGCGCGGCGGCCTCGGCCTGCACCCCCTGGCGCAGCTCGCGGGCGCGCGCGGTGCCGTCGAGCACGACGTGGTCGGGGTGGGGGGCCGGCCCGGTGGTGGGTGGCGGGGTCATCGGCGGATCTGCTCCCGTACGTCGTCGGTCACCTTGTCGGCCCGGCGCAGCAGGTCGTCGACGCCGGTCAGCGCCGCGGACAGCTCGCTGCGCGCCTGCGGGTCGGTGAGGCCCGCCAGGTTGATCTCGACGTTGAGCCGGGCGGTGCTCGCCGCAGCCCGTGCGGCGTCGGCCGCCGCGCCCACGTCGCTGATCACGTTGGGGTTGCCGATCGGCCGCAGCCGCTCGGCGAGGTCGATCACCTGCTCGGCGGCGCGGATGACCTGTGCGGGAATCCGTCCCGCCTCGACCGTCGCGGCAGCGATCGCCGCGCTGCGGACCTGCTTCGCCTCGTCCGTGTCGCGCGGCAGCGCGTAGGCCGCGCCGACCGCGCCGAACGCGCGGGCGTCGTCCTCGGCGAGGCCGAGGCCGGTGATGCGCAGCTCGTCGGCCCGGTTCCGGACCGCGAGGACCGTCTCGGCGTGCTCGGCGTAGCGCTCGCCGTCGGTGTAGCGGGCGACCATGCCGAGCAGGGCGGCGGCCTGGGCGAGGTGCAGGCCGGCCGTCGCGCCGCCGCCGGGGGCGGGAACGCGGGCGGCCAGGTCCCAGAGGAACCGGTCGAGGGTGTCGGAACGCATGGGGGTCCTTCCGTGCGGCGGAGCGACGGTGCGTCGTCGAGGGCGGAGGCGGGGGCGGCCGGTCGGGCCGCCCCCACCCCACCGGGTCAGCGCCGGATGCGGCTCATCTCCGGGTCGAACAGCGGCTCGGCCGCGACCGAGGCACGGATCCGGCGGTCGAAGTACTGGATCTCGACCGTCGCCCCCACCGGCAGCCCGGCGGGCAGCCAGGCGTAGGCGATCGGGGTGCCCAGTGTGTAGCCGTAGGCCGCGGAGGTGACGTAGCCGGCGGGCTCGCCGTCGACCAGGACCGCCTCGTGGCCGAGGACGACGCTGCGGCCGTCGTCGACCGTGAGGCAGGTCAGCCTGCGGGTGACGGCGTCCGGGTCGATCTTCTCGACGGCCTCGCGGCCGACGAAGTCGCCCTTGGTGTGAGGGCGGACCGCGAAGCCGAGCCCGGCCTCGTAGGGGTTGTGCTCGGTGGACATGTCCGCGCCCCAGGAGCGGTAGCCCTTCTCCAGGCGCAGGCTGTTGAACGCCGCGCGCCCGGCCGCGACGACACCGAGCGGGCGCCCGGCCTCGTAGAGCACGTCCCACAGCTTCCGGCCGTACTCGGCGCTGGTGTAGATCTCCCAGCCGAGCTCGCCGACGTAGGACAGCCGCATCGCGGTCACCGGGATCCCGGCGATGTGCGCGGACATCGCGCGGAAGTACTTCAGTCCCTCGTGGGAGAAGTCCTCGCCCGACAGCGGCTGGACCAGGTCGCGGGCCAGCGGCCCCCACACGCCGATGCAGCAGGTGCCGCCGGTGATGTCACGGACGGCCACCGAGTGGTCGTCGGGCAGGGCCCGGCGCAGGTGGTCGAGGTCGAGGTGGGAGTTCGCGCCGACCTGGAACAGCTGTTCGCCGAGACGGGCGACGGTGAGGTCGGACCGGACGCCGCCCGCCTCGTCCAGCATCAGGGTGTAGGTGACGGCGCCGACGGACTTGTCCATCTTGCCGGTGGTCAGGCCCTCCAGGAACGCGCACGCCCCAGGCCCGGAGACCTCCAGGCGGGTCAGCGGGGTCATGTCGTACATCGCGACCGCAGTGCGGGTCTTCCACGCCTCGACCGCGACGACCGGTGAGTGGAACATCGCCGACCAGGCGTCCCGGGACGGGGCGCGCCACTGCGGCGGCATGTCCTTGGCCAGGGCGGCGTTGGCCTCGTACCAGTGCGGGCGCTCCCAGGCGTGGGACTCCAGGAAGAACGCGCCCAGCTCCCGCTGCCGGTCGTGGAACGGGCTGGTCCGGATGCCGCGCGGGGACAGCTTGGGCTGCAGCGGGTGCAGCACGTCGTAGATCTCGACGAAGTTCTGCTGGGAGGTCTCGTCGACGTAGGCGTCGGTGGTCTCGACCTCGTCGAACCGGTTGACGTCGCAGCCGTGCAGGTCGAGCTCACTGCGGCCGTCGACGAGCAGCTGCGCGACCGAGCGGGCGACGCCGGAGGAGTGCGTGACCCACACGGCCTCGGCGACCCAGAAGCCGGCGACGTCGGGCGACTCCCCGATCAGCGGGCCGCCGTCGGGGGTGAAGGAGAAGACGCCGTTGAACCCGTGCTCGATCTTCGAGCGCTGCAGACCGGGCAGCAGCTGCTGGCTCTGCTCCCACTGCTGCGCGAAGTCCTCCTCGGTGAAGGGCAGCATCGAGGGCTGGGTGCGCTCGCCGACCTCGCCGTCGCCGACCTCGGGCAGCTCGGCGATCGACACCGGCATCGGGCGGTGGGCGTAGGAGCCGATGCCGAGGCAGTCGTTGTGCTCGCGGTAGTAGAGGTCGGCGTCCTGGTGGCGCAGGATGGGCAGCCGCGCCTCGACGAACTCGTCGTTGCGGCCGACGAGCTGCTCGACCTGGGTGGTGCGGGCGTACTGGTGGGCCAGCGGCAGCAGCGGCACCCGCATGCCGACGAGCTTCCCGAGCTCGCGGCCCCAGAACCCGGCGCAGGACACCACGATGTCGGCGGGGACGGTCTCGCCGTCGGCGGTCTCGACGCCGGTGACCCGTCCGCCGGACTGCGCGATGCCGGTGACCCGCACGGAGCCGCGGAAGACCGCGCCGCGGGACTCGGCCCGCCGGGCCAGCGCGACGACGGCGCGGGCGGCCTTGGCCAGGCCGTCGGTGGGGGTGTGCAGGCCGCCGAGGACCTGGTCGGGGTCGAGCAGCGGGTGCAGCCGCGCGCACTCGGCCGCGTCGACGACCGCGGCCGGCACGCCGCGGGAGATCGCCCAGCCCTGCTTGCGGTGCAGGTCGGCGAGCCGCTCCGGGGTGGTCGCGACCTCCAGGCCGCCGACCTGGTTGAAGCACCAGCCGTCCGCCGTGGTGCCGTCGTCGAGACCGAGGAGCTTCTCGACGGTGTAGGTGGCGAACGCGGTCATGGTCTTCGACCCGGTGGTCTGGAAGACCAGGCCGGGGGCGTGCGAGGTGGAACCGCCGGTCAGTGGCAGCGGCCCCTGGTCCAGGACGGTGACGTCGGTCCAGCCGCGGGTGGTGAGCTCGTCGGCCAGGTTCGCCCCGACGATCCCGGCTCCGATGATGACGACACGGGGGGTCATGGTGGTCTCCTTGTGCGTGGTCGTCGGGCGGGTCAGCCGGCGAGGGACGGGACGTCGGAGCCGCCGAACTCGAGGGCGGCGTCGAGCAGCCAGTCCGCGAGGTAGCCGGCGAACGAGCTGCGCACGTGCAGGTCGAACACCGCTCCCCCGTCGGCGTCGGACCGGTCGTCGCGGGCCAGCAGGAGCACGGCGGCCCGGCCGAGCAGCGTCTGGGCGCTGCGCCCGGCCGGGAACGAGCGCGGGTGCAGGTCGAGCGCGCAGCCGAAGGACAGCAGCTCGCGGGCGAGCCGGCCGCCGATCCGCAGGACGACGCGCTGGGCGGAGGTGTCGGTCGCGGCGCCCCCGACGCCGGTGTCCCCGGCGACGAGTGCGCGCAGCGCGGCCTCACCGACGCCCCGGTTGCCGGTGTGGCTGGTGACCAGCCACTCGTCGGGGCCGAGCCAGACGACCTCGCCGTCACCGGTGTCGACCCAGGTGTTGGGCCGGACCGGCAGCGGGACCCCGAGCGCGGCGTCGACACCGGCACGGGCCGGTGCGGACGGGTCGAACCGCAGGGTCACCGACTGCGCGACCGGGAGCACCTCGACCGTGAGGTCGCCCCCGGTGTCGCGGGACAGGGCGGCCAGCGCCGGGACGCGGGCGTCGAGCGGGTGGGTCGTGGGCAGCGGGATCGACTCAGCCGTCACGGCGGGCTCCTTCCGGGTCGACGAGGACGGGTCCGGTGATCTCGACCGGGACCAGCGCCCCCTGGTGCGGGACGTGCACGACGTCGCCGATGCGGTCGCGGCCGCCCGTGAGCAGGGCCAGGGCGAACGGCCGCTCCAGCTCCGCGGACAGGTAGCTGGAGGTGACGTGGCCGAGCATCGGGACCGGCGGCGGGGGCAGGGTGCCGTCGGGCGAGAACTCGACGATCTGCGCGCCCTCCGGCAGCCGGGTGCCGCGGTCGGTCGGGAGCAGCCCGACCAGGTGCTTGCGCATCGGGTCGGTGTTGGAGGCGCGGGCGAAGGAGCGCTTGCCGACGAAGTCGACCTTCTTCTTCGACACCGCCCAGCTCATCCCCAGGTCGTGCGGGGAGACGGTGCCGTCGGTGTCCTGCCCGATGATCGGGTAGCCCTTCTCGGCGCGCAGGACGTGCATCGTCTCGGTGCCGTAGGGGGTGATCCCGTACGGCTCGCCGGCCGCGATCAGCCGCTCCCAGACGGCCAGGCCGTACCGGGCGTCGACGTTGACCTCGAAGGCCAGCTCGCCGGAGAAGGAGATCCGGGCGAGCCGGACCCCGACGCCGTCGAGCTCGGTGTCGCGCCAGGTCATGAACTCGAACGCCGCGGCGGAGGCGTCGACACCGGGGAACACGGCGGAGATCACGTCGCGCGAGCGGGGCCCGACGACCGGGAACACCGCCCAGTGCTCGGTGACCGACGTGAGGTTCACCTTCAGGTGCGGCACCTCGGTCTGGCGCCAGTCCTCGAGGTGGTCCAGCACCGAGGCCGCGCCGCCGGTGGTCGTGGTGAGCAGGAAGCGGTCCTCGGCGATGCGCAGCACGGTGCCGTCGTCGGTGACCATGCCGTCGTTGCCGCACATGACGCCGTAGCGGACGCGGCCGACCTTCAGGCTGCTCATCAGGTTCGTGTAGACGAGGTCGAGGAACTGCCCCGCGTCCGGCCCCTGGACGTCGATCTTGCCCAGGGTGGAGCCGTCCATGATCGCGACGTCGCGGCGGGCCGCGGCGCACTCGCGCAGCACGGCGGCGTCCATGTCCTCCCCGGCCAGCGGGTAGTGGCGCGGCCGCTTCCACTGGCCGACGTCCTCGAACACCGCGCCGTGGGCGACGTGCCACGGGTGCACCGCGGTGGTACGGACCGGGTCGAACAGGTCCCCGCGCTCGCGGCCGGCGAGCGCGGCGAACGACACCGGGGTGTAGGGCGGGCGGAACGTGGTGGTCCCGAGGTCGCCCGCCGGGCGGCCCAGCAGCTCCGCGGTGATCCCGGAGGCGATGGTGCCGGAGGTCTTCCCCTGGTCGTGGGCGGTGCCGATGGTGGTGTAGCGCTTCACGTGCTCCACCGAGCGCAGCCCGGCACCGACGGCCCGCTCGATGTCGGCCACCGTCGCGTCGCGCGCGATGTCGACGAACTGGCGCGTGGAGTCGCCCGCGGTGCGCCACAGCACCAGGCCCGGGGTGCGTGCCGGCTCGGGTGCCGAGCTCGGGGCGTCGCCGCCCGCGCCGTCGTACAGGCAGCCGGCCAGGTCGAGGGTGCCGTTGGCGGCGCCGATCACCTCGGTGCCCGCGACCGCGGCGCCGGGGCGAAAGGCGCCCAGGCCCGCGTCGTAGACGAGCTGTCCGCGGACGTGGCTGAACAGGTGCGCGGTCGGCGTCCAGCCACCGGAGACCAGCAGCAGGTCGCACGGCAGCACCTCGGTGCCGTCGCCCGTCGCGACGTGCGCGGCGGACACCCGGCCCGCGTCGTCGCCGTCGGAGCCGACGACGGTGGCCCCGGCGCGCAGGGTCACCCCGGCCTCGGTGCACTCCCGCGCGCGCTCGGCGGGCAGCTCGGAGCGGGCGTCGACGAGGGTCACCCGGGCGCCGGCACCGGCCAGGTCGGCGGCGGCGAGGTAGGCGGCGTCGTCGGTGGTGAACACGACGACCTCGCGGCCGGCGAGCACGCCGTAGCGGTGCAGGTACTCGCGCGCCGCGGAGGCGAGCATGACGCCCGGCCGGTCGTTGTCGGCGAACACCACGGGGCGCTCGATCGCGCCGGCCGCGACGACGACCTTCCCGGCGCGGATGCGGTGCACCCGCTGGCGGGACCGGTGCGCCGGGGCCACGCCGAGGTGGTCGGTACCGAGATGGTCGGTACCGATGCTCGTGCGCCGCTCCAGGGCCAGGACGAACCCGTCGTCGTAGTGGCCGAAGGCGGTGGTGCGCTGCAGGTGGCGCACCTCGGGGTTCTCGGCCAGCTCGGCGACGACGTCGGCGACCCAGCGGTGCGCGGCGCGGCCGTCGATCCGGTCGGTCGGGACGAGCGAGCCGCCGGCCTCCGGACGGTCGTCGACGAGCACCACGCGGTCGCCGCGGCGGGCCGCGGTGCGCGCGGCGAGCAGCCCGGCCGGGCCGGCGCCGACCACCAGGGTGTCGCAGTGGGCGTGGCGGCGGTCGTACCGCGCGGTGTCGGGCACCGTCGCCAGCCGGCCCTGCCCGTTGAGACCGCGGGCGACCAGGCCGTCGTACAGCTCGACGGTGGCGGCCTGCAGCATCGGCTCGGGGAACGGCTCCTCGATCTGCACGAGGCCGACCGGGTCCTCGGTCCAGGCCCCGCCGATGCCGCGGGGGCGGCCGAGCTTGACCGAGCCGCCGAGCACGGTGACGCCGTGCGCGAGCAGTGCCGAGGCGAGCGTGTCGCCCGGGTGACCGGTGTAGGTGGTGCCGTCGAAGACGAAGGTCAGCGTACGGGTGCGGTCGATGCGCCCGTACCCGTCGATGCGGGTCATGTGCGGGTCCCCGGGATCTGCGGCCGGGCCTCGCCCATCGGGTAGACGGCGAGGAACCGGTAGGTGTGGGTGTCGCGGACGGCGTTGAACCAGCGGCGGCAGCCCGCGGAGTGGCTCCAGCGCTCGGCGAACGGGCCCTTCGGGTTGTCCCGGAAGAACACGTAGTGCGCCCACTGCTCGTCGTCGAGCTCGGCCGGTGCGGCCGGGTACGCGACGTGGGCCTGTCCGCCGTAGTGGAACTCGACCTCCTCGCGGGGGCCGCACCAGGGGCAGTCGATGAGTTGCACGTCGGGCTCCTAGTGGGCGACGCCGGCGGCGCCGTGCTCGTCGACGAGCGCGCCGGTGACGAACCGGTCGAGGGCGAACGGGGCGATGTGCGGGTGCAGCTCGTCGGTGGCGATGGTGTGGGCCAGGCACCAGCCCAGCCCGGGGGTCACCTTGAACCCGCCGGTCCCCCAGCCGGAGTTGACCAGCACGTTCGTGTACGGCGTGCGGCCCACGATCGGCGACGCGTCCGGGGTGACGTCGACGATGCCCGCCCAGCTGCGCAGCAGGTGCGCCCGGGCGAACACCGGGAACAGCTCGACCGCGGCAGCCATCTGGCGCTCGATGATGTGGAAGGCGCCGCGCTGGCCGTAGCCGTTGTAGGAGTCGACGCCGGCGCCCATCACGAGCTCGCCCTTGTGCGCCTGGGAGACGTAGACGTGCACCGCGTTCGACATGACGATCGTCGGGTGCACCGGCTCCAGCAGCTCGGACACCAGCGCCTGCAGCGGGTGCGACTGCAGCGGGGTGTCGACGCCGAGCCGGTCGAGCAGGGTCGAGGTGTGCCCGGCCGCGCAGAGCGCGACCTGCCCGCAGGCGATGTCGCCCCGGCTGGTCCGGATCCCGGTGACCCGGGCCGTGCCGTCCTCGACGGAGCCCTCGGTGACGAAGTCCAGCACCTCGCAGTCCTGGATGAGATCCACCCCGGCCTCGTCGGCGCGGCGGGCGAAGCCCCAGGCCACGTATTCGTGCTTGGCGATGCCGGCACGGGGCTGGTAGGTCGCGCCGAGCACCGGGTAGCGGATGTCGTGCGAGACGTTGACGATCGGGCAGATCTTCGCGACGTCGTCGGGGCCGAGGTACTCGGCGTCGATCCCGTTGAGCTTGTTCGCCTCGACCCGGCGGACCGAGTCGCGCACGTCCTGCTCGGTGTGGGCGAGGTTCAGCACACCGCGCTGGGAGAACAGGATCGGGTAGCCGAGGTCCTCCTCCAGCCCCTCCCACAGCTTCAGGGCGTGCTCGTAGATGAAGGCCGACTCGTCCCACAGGTAGTTCGACCGGATGAGGGTGGTGTTGCGGGCCATGTTGCCGCCGGCCAGCCACCCCTTCTCCAGCACCGCGACGTTGGTGATGCCGTGGTTCTTGACCAGGTAGTGGGCGGTGGCCAGGCCGTGCCCGCCGCCGCCGACGATGACCACGTCGTAGGAGCGCTTCGGCTCGGGGTTGCGCCACAGGGCGTCGGGGTGCTCGGGCAGGTGGGCCCCGGGGGGCGCGTTCTCGGTGCCGGTGTGCTCGGTGCTCATGCCGTCAGCTCCGGGTAGAGGGGGTGGCGGTCGGCGAGGACGGTGACGCGGGCGGCCAGCTCGTCGAGCTCGGCGTCGCCCGCGGCGGGGCGCAGCGCGCGGGCGATGATGTCGGCGACCTCGGTGAAGTCCTCGGCCCCGAAGCCGCGGGCGGCCAGTGCGGGGGTGCCGATCCGGACCCCGGAGCTCACCATCGGCGGGCGCGGGTCGAACGGGACCGCGTTGCGGTTGACGGTGATGCCGACCCGGTGCAGCCGGTCCTCGGCCTGCTTGCCGTCGAGCTCGGAGTCGCGCAGGTCGACCAGGACCAGGTGGACGTCGGTGCCGCCGGAGACCACGCCGACACCGGGCTCCTGGACCAGCCGCTCGGCGACGATCCGGGCACCCTCCAGGGTGCGCTGCTGGCGCTCGGCGAACGCGGGCTCACCGGCCAGCTTGAACGCGACGGCCTTGGCCGCGATCACGTGCTCCAGCGGGCCGCCCTGCTGACCGGGGAAGACCTGCGAGTTGAGCTTCTTGGCGAGCTCGGCGCGGGCCAGGATGATGCCGCCGCGCGGGCCGCCGAGGGTCTTGTGCGTGGTGCTGGTGACGATGTCGGCGTGGGGCACCGGCGACGGGTGCAGCCCGGCCGCGACGAGGCCGGCGAAGTGCGCCATGTCGACCATCAGGCGGGCGCCGACCGCGTCGGCGATCCGCCGGAACTCGGCGAAGTCGAGCTGCCGCGGGTAGGCCGACCACCCGGCGACGATCAGCTTGGGGCGGCGCTCGTGGGCCAGGCGCTCGACCTCGGCCATGTCGACCCGGTGGTCCTCGGCACGGACGTGGTAGGCGGCGACGTCGTAGAGCCGGCCGGAGAAGTTGAGCCGCATCCCGTGGGTGAGGTGCCCGCCGTGCGCCAGGTCGAGCCCCAGGATGGTGTCGCCCGGGTCGAGCAGCGCAGCCATGGCGGCGGCGTTGGCCTGGGCACCGGAGTGCGGCTGGACGTTGGCGTACTCGGCGCCGAACAGCGCCTTCACCCGGTCGATGGCGAGCTGCTCGACGACGTCGACGTGCTCGCACCCGCCGTAGTAGCGGCGGCCGGGGTAGCCCTCGGCGTACTTGTTGGTGAGCACCGAGCCCTGCGCCTGCATCACGGCCAGCGGCGCGAAGTTCTCGCTGGCGATCATCTCCAGGGTGCCGCGCTGGCGACCCAGCTCGGCGGCGACGGCCGCGTGCACCTCCGGGTCCACGTCGCGCAGCGGCCCGTCGAGGACCCCCGCCGCACCGTTCGACGGACCCCGATCCACGGCGAACGTCGTCATGGGCACCTCCAGATATCTTCTCCAGCGGACTGATATATCAACTGTCTGCGTTCAGCGTCGCACGGGCGGTCCCGGCAGGTCAAGAGGCTGATCGTGGCCCGTGCGACCGGGCCGGGACACGCCTGCGGCGCAGGTCCCCACGAGGACCTGCGCCGCAGGTGACGGGCCGGGTCAGCGGATCCGTTTCGCCAGCTCCCGGCGCATCCGCCCGAAGGGCCGGGGACGGTCGACGCCGAGCACGCCGACGGCCTCGCCCTCGGCGTCGAGGAACACCGCGAGGAAGCCGCCGTCGCCCTCGGGGTCGCCGTCGTCGATCCGGACCGTGCCGTCGGCGTCCCGGTGGCCGGCGAACTGGATGTTGTGCCCGTACTGGTCGGACCAGAAGTAGGGCACCGCGTGGTGCGCGGGCAGCGAGTGTTCGGCGCCGAGCAACGCCGCGGCCGCGACGGCGGGCTGCTGCAGGGCGTTGGTCCAGTGCTCCAGGCGCAGCCGGTTGCCGGTGTAGGCGCGGTGCGCGCTCGCGCAGTCCCCCACCGCCACGATCCCGGGCAGGTTGGTGCGGCCCTCGGCGTCGGTGACCACGCCGTCGTCGAGCTCGACGCCGGAGCCCTCGAGCCACTCGACGTTGGGCAGCGCGCCGATCCCGACCACGACGACGTCGGCGGGCAGCTCCCGGCCGTCGGTGAGCTCGACCCCGGTGACCCGGGGCGAACCCACGAGCCGGGCCACACCCGTCCCGAGGAGCAGCGGCACGCCGGCGGCGGTGTGCAGGCGACCGCAGGCGGCACCCATCTCGGGCCCGAGGGCCCGGTGCAGCGGCACCGGCGCGGCCTCGACGATCGTGACGTCTAGGCCGAGGCCGTGTGCGGTCGAGGCGACCTCGGCACCGACGAACCCGGCGCCGATCACCACCAGCCGCCGGCCGGGGACGAGGTCGGCGCGCAGCGCGCGGGCGTCGTCGAGGGTGCGCAGGGTGTGCACCCCGCCGGGCAGCTCGCCCGGCAGGTTCCGGGCGCGGGCGCCCGTAGCGAGGACGACGGCGTCGGACGAGAGGGTCGAGCCGTCGTCGAGGGTGACGGTCCGGGTCGGGCCGTCGAGGGCGAGTGCGGTGCGACCGAGGCGCCAGTCGACGCCGAGCGCGGCGTCGTCGTCCTCGGTCAGGGCGATGGCGTCCTCGTCGGAGCTCCCGGCGAGGAACTCCTTGGACAGCGGAGGGCGGTCGTAGGGCGGGTGCTTCTCGTCCCCGACGACCGTGATCGTCCCGGTGAAACCCTGGGAACGCAGGGCGCGCGCGGTCGCGAGACCGGCGAGCGAGGCGCCGACGACCGTGACGTCGCGCATCAGGTTCCGGCCTGCACGCCCGGACGGGCGCCGGTCGCGACGCCGGAGGCGGGGACGGACTCGACGACGTGGACCACGCCGTCGGCGACCACCACCTGGTGCGTGCGGACGGGTGTCTTCGCGGGCGGGCCGCTCGGCATCCCGGTCCGCAGGTCGAAGCAGGCCGCGTGCAGCGGGCACTCCACCGCACAGTCCTCGAGCCATCCGTCGGACAGCGAGGCGTCCTGGTGGGTGCACGTGTCGTCGATCGCGTACAGATCGCCGTCGACGTTGAAGACGGCGATGGGCACCGTCCCCTGGACACGAACGGACTCCCCGACGGGGATGTCGGACAGCTCGCCCACGAAGATCATGGTTCCTCCACTGTTGCCTATCGCGAAACTCGCCATGCCATGCGCAACCATATGGTGAGGCCGCAGGTCGCAGCCGTCAACGAGGGATTTTCTCGGCCGGCCGCGAGGGGCATCGGCGTCACGACGTGGAAATGTGAGCGGCTGTCCCCAGTGACCGAAAGGGCCCGGAAACCGGCACCGGCACATTCCGGACCGTCCGTCGACGAAAGATATATCACTCGTGGACACGTGACACCATGGCCGTGAGAATGATGGTGTGGCGATACTGCATCGCCACGTCGGCGTGGCTGCCGCGACGCGGCCGATCGATCCGAGGGGGGACCATGACCGAGGGACCGCGCAGGCCCCGACGCCGCGGTCCGGTCGCGGTCGAGGAGGAGCGCACGGTCCGCCGGGCGGCTGCGGCGGCATCGGTCGGCAACATCGCCGAGTGGTACGACTTCGGCCTCTTCTCCTTCCTCTCCGCGGTGGTGCTGAACCGGGTCTTCTACCCGGAGGCCGGCGAATGGTCACTGACCCTGACGCTGGCGACGTTCGCGGCCGCGTTCGTCGTCCGGCCGCTCGGCGGGTTCGTGTTCGGCCCGCTCGGGGACCGGATCGGCCGCACCCGGGTGCTCGCGTTCACGGTCCTGCTGATGACCGTCGCGACGCTCGCGCTGGGCCTCGTGCCGTCCTACGAGACGGCGGGGGTCGCCGCACCGCTGCTGGTGCTGCTCATCCGGATGCTGCAGGGCTTCTCCGCGGGCGGGGAGTACACCGGCGCGCTGACCCTGGTCGCGGAGTACGCGCCCGACCGCCGTCGCGGGTTCTTCGGCAGCTGGCTGGAGTTCGGCACGATCACCGGGTACATGCTCGGCGCGGGGGTCTGCGGCGCACTCGTCGCGGTACTGCCCGAGCAGGACCTGCTCGACTGGGGCTGGCGGATCCCGTTCCTGCTCGCCCTCCCCCTCGGCATAGCCGGCATCTACCTGCGGATGCGCCTGGAGGACACCCCGGCGTTCCGGCAGCTGATGGAACGCTCCCCCGCGCTCGCGACGATGCCCTACCGGCGGGCGATGCAGATCCTGGTCCGCCGCTACCGGGTGCCGGCCCTGGTGACCGCGGCGCTGGCCGTCGCCTGGAACGTCACCAACTACGTCCTGACCAACTACATGCCCACCTACCTGACCGGGACGCTCCCCCGGCACGGCCAGCACGGCGCCTCCGGGGCCGCCACCGGCGCCATGCTCGTCGCGGTCATGCTGCTCATGCTGTGCGTGATCACCGAGGTGGGCAGGCTCAGCGACCGGATCGGCCGCAAACCGGTCCTGATGGTCACGAGCCTGACCCTCGTGGCCGTCGGACTGCCCGCGGTCTGGCTGATGCGCGACGGCATGGTCGGCCAGTTCGTCGGACTGCTGCTGATGGCCGTGATCCTGGTCGGCTTCGCCGCGGTGCTGCCCTCGACACTGCCCGCGCAGTTCCCGACCATGGTCCGCTACGGCGGCCTGGGCGTGGTGTTCAACCTGTCGGTCTCGCTGTTCGCGGGCACCGCACCGACGCTGATCGAGACCGCCGTGACCGCCACCGGCAACCTCGACTGGCCCGGGTACTTCCTCGTCGCCGCGGGTCTGGTCGGCGTCGTCGCCGTGGTGTTCCTGCCCGAGTCAGCGGGCCGCCCGCTGGCCGGCGCGGCACCGCTGACCTCCAGTGCGGACCTGCCCCCGCCGCCGATGTCGGCCGACGGCATCCCGCTCGAGCAGCCGTACGATCACACGCACTGACCCAGCCGCAGCACCGGCGCGGCCGACCCGTGGGCCCTCTTGGCACGATTGATATATCAGTCTAACATCGTCGGCATGACCAGAGCCCGGCGTGGATCGGAGCGACCGTGAGCATCTCCGTGTTCGACATGTTCAAGGTCGGCATCGGCCCGTCCAGCTCGCACACCGTGGGGCCGATGCGGGCCGCGTCCCGCTTCGTCGGGCGGCTGCGGGCCTCGGGCGACCTGACCCGGACGGCGTCGGTGCGGGTGGAGCTGTTCGGTTCGCTCGGCGCGACCGGGCACGGCCACGGCAGCGTGAAGGCGGTCGTGCTGGGCCTGGCCGGGCACGAGCCGCACCTGGTCGATCCGGTCGCCGCCGACCCGATGGTCGAGCAGGTGCGGGCCGAGGGCCGGATCCGCCTCGGCGGCGAGCACGAGATCGTCTTCGCCGCCGACGACGACGTCGTCCTGCACCGGCGCCGGCGGCTCGACTTCCACTCCAACGGCATGCTGTTGCAGGCCTTCGACGCCGACGGCGCCGTCCTCGACAAGCGCGAGTACTACTCGGTCGGCGGCGGTTTCGTCCTCGACTCCGACGAGGCGGGCCGGCCCGTCCTGGTGGAGGATGCGACCCCGGTCGCGTACCCCTTCACCACCGGCGACGAGCTGCTCGGCCTCACCCGCGCCCACGGGCTGTCGATCTCCGACGTCATGCTGGCCAACGAGCTGTCCCGGCGCACCGAGGACGTGGTGCGCAGCGAGCTGCTGCACATCTGGTCGGTGATGCAGGAGTGCGTCGAGCGCGGCTCCCGCACCGGCGGCACGCTGCCCGGCGGGCTCAGGGTCCGGCGCCGGGCGATGGCGCTGCGCGAGCGGCTGGAGGCGGCGACCGGCGAGCCGGACGCGCTGCACGCGATGGAGTGGGTGACCCTCTACGCCCTCGCCGTGAACGAGGAGAACGCGGCGGGCGGGCGCGTCGTCACCGCTCCCACCAACGGCGCCGCCGGGATCGTCCCGGCCGTGCTGCACTACGCGGAGCGCTTCCTGCCCGGCTTCGACGACGACTCCGTCGTCCGGTTCCTGCTCACCGCGGGAGCGGTCGGGCTGCTGTTCAAGGAGAACGCCTCGATCTCCGGCGCCGAGGTCGGCTGCCAGGGCGAGGTCGGGTCGGCCTGCGCGATGGCGGCCGCCGGGCTCGCGGAGATCATGGGCGCCACCCCCGAGCAGGTCGAGAACGCCGCCGAGATCGGCATCGAGCACAACCTGGGCCTGACCTGCGACCCGGTCGGCGGGCTGGTGCAGATCCCGTGCATCGAACGGAACGCGGTCGCCTCGATCAAGGCCATCACCGCGGCACGGATGTCGGCCCACGGCGACGGGACGCACCACGTCTCGCTGGACAAGGCCATCAAGACGATGCGGGAGACGGGTGCGGACATGAAGGACAAGTACAAGGAGACCGCCCGCGGTGGTCTCGCGCTGAACATCGTCGAGTGCTGAGCCGTGTTCTCCGATCAGGACGACCTGGAGCGGTTCCTGCTGTCCCGGCCGGCGACCGGGCGCCGCAACGGCACCGCGCCCGACGCGCCCCGGGAGCGCACCCGCGAGGTGCTGGCCGGGCTGGGTGACCCGCAGGAGGCCGTGCGGACCGTGCACGTCGCGGGGACGGCGGGCAAGGGTTCGGTGTGCGCGTTCGTCGCGTCGCTGCTGACCCGGCACGGGTTCCGGGTCGGGGTGCAGGCCTCGCCGCACGTCTACGGCATCCGTGAGCGGTTCCGCCTCGGTGACCTCCCGGTCCGCCCTGACGTGCTCGACGACCGGCTCGCCGCCGTCGCGGGCTCGGTGGCCGCGGTCGAGGCGCGCCGGGGTGAGCGCTGCTCGTTCTTCGAGGTGGTGACCGCACTCGGTTTCGCCGCCGTCGCCGGGCGGGCCGACTACGCCGTCGTCGAGACCGGCATCGGGGGCCGGCTGGACCCGACGAACGTCGTCGCCCGCGCCGACAAGCTGGCCGTGCTCACCGCGATCGGCCTGGACCACGTCGACATGCTCGGCAGCACGCTCGGCGAGATCGCGACGCAGAAGGCCGGGATCCTGCCGGTCGGCGGCCGCGCGGTGCTGGCCCGTGGCGGCCCCGAGACCGACGCGGCGGTGGCCAGGGAGGCGGCGCGGCGCGACACCCTGGTCGACGTCGTGGACGTCGCCGCCGCGGCCGCGCTGGCCCGGATCGGTCCGGGCGGGACCACCGTGGACCTGGCCGGCTGGTCGGACGTGCCGCTGGGCCTGCACGGCAGGCACCAGGCCGGGAACGCGGTGCTGGCCCTGCACGCGGTGTCGGTGCTGGCCCGGCGCGACGGCTGGCGGCTCGACCCGCTCGCCGTCCGTCAGGGGCTGGCGCTGACCTCGCTGCCGGGGCGGTTCGAGCGGCGCACCATCGCCGGGACCCCGGTGGTGCTCGACGGTGCGCACGACGCACTGAAGCTGTCCGCGCTGGCCACCACGGTGGCCGAGACCCACCCGGGCGCCCCGGTGACCTGGGTGCTGGCGCTGGCCAGGGACAAGGACCTGGGCGAGGCCGTCCGGGCGGTCGCCGGGGCCGGGGCGCGGGTCGTCGCGACCGGGCTGCCGGGCGGGGAGCACCCGTCGCGGCACTGGAGCCCGTCCGAGATCGCCGCGGCGGCGACGGCGGCCGGGGTGTCGGCCGTCGCCGTCGCGGACCCGGCCGACGCCGTCGACCACGCGCTGTCCACCGGCGGGGGCGACCCCGTAGTGGTGACCGGGTCGTTCCGGCTGCCCGGCGCGGTCGCGTCGCGGCTGGACCGCGCGGCCGTCCCCGAGGGGCAGCCGGCATGACGATCACCGAGGACGTGTTCGTGGACTTCGACAGCCCGCGGTCGCTGGCCGACCGGGCCTATGTGGCCATCCGGGACCAGCTGATCATGCTGGAGATCCCGCCGCTGGCCCCGATCGACGACGAGGCCCTCTCGACCCGGCTCGGCCTGGGGCGCACCCCGGTGCGCGAGGCGCTCAAGCGGCTGGAGACCGAGCGGCTCGTCGTGTCCTACCCGCGACGCGGGACGTTCGCGACCGCCGTCGACATCTCCGACCTGCGCGACGTCGGCGAGGTGCGGACGGTGCTGGAGCCGACCGCCGCCCGGCGGGCCGCCACCGTCGCCCCGGCGTGGCGGCGCGAGGAGCTGTGTGAGCTGGCCGGGCGGGTCGCCGCGCTCGAGGCGCCGCGGATGAGCCGGATCGAGCTCATGCGGTGGGACGTGACGGTGCACCGGTCGGTCTACCGAGCCGCCGGGAACCCGTACCTGGAGGACACGCTCACCCGCTACTACCACCTGGCCACCCGGATCCACTGCCTGTTCGTCGACCGCATGGACCAGGTCGGCCACCACGTGCACGAGCACATCGCGCTGTTGGAGGCGATCGCCGACGGCGACGCCGACCGCGCCGAGGCCGTCAGCCGCGAGCACGTCCTCGGCTTCGAGACCGCCGTCCGCGCGGTCCTCTGACCCGCTCCCCTACGGAAAGGAACCCACTGTGCCGCAGCGTGTCCAGGGCGTCGTCGCCCTCGAGAAGGGCAAGCCGGTCTCGGTCGAGACGATCATCGTCCCGGATCCCGGCCCCGGTGAGGCCGTGGTGCGGATCCAGGCCTGCGGGGTCTGCCACACCGACCTGCACTACAAACTCGGCGGCATCAACGACGAGTTCCCCTTCCTCCTCGGACACGAAGCCGCCGGCATCGTCGAAACCGTCGGCGACGGCGTCACCGACATCGCCCCCGGCGACTACGTCGTCCTCAACTGGCGCGCGGTCTGCGGGCAGTGCCGGGCCTGCAAGAAGGGCAAGCCGCAGTACTGCTTCGACACCCACAACGCGTCACAGAAGATGACCCTCGAAGACGGCACCGAACTGTCCCCCGCCCTCGGCATCGGCGCGTTCATCGAGAAGACCCTCGTCCACTCCGGACAATGCACCAAGGTCAACCCCGACGCCGACCCGAAAGCCGCCGGCCTCCTCGGCTGCGGCGTCATGGCCGGCCTCGGCGCCGCAATCAACACCGGCGGCGTCGGACGCGGCGACTCCATCGCCGTCATCGGCTGCGGCGGCGTCGGCGACGCCGCCATCGCCGGAGCCACACTCGCCGGCGCCACCACCATCATCGCCGTCGACACCGACCCGCGGAAGCTGAAGTGGGCCGAAGACTTCGGCGCCACCCACACCGTCAACGCCAAGGACACCGACCCGGTCGAGTTCATCCAGTCCGTGACCGACGGCAACGGCGCCGACATCGTCATCGACGCCGTCGGCCGCCCCGAGACCTACAAGCAGGCCTTCTACGCCCGCGACCTCGCCGGCACCGTCGTCCTCGTCGGCGTCCCCACCCCCGACCTGCACGCCCCCCAGATCCCGCTCATCGACTACTTCGGTCGCGGCGGCGCCCTCAAGTCCTCCTGGTACGGCGACTGCCTCCCCTCACGCGACTTCCCCACCTACATCGACCTCTACCTGCAAGGCCGCCTCCCCCTCGACAAGTTCGTCACCGAAACCATCAGCATCGACGACATCGAAACCGCCTTCGACAAGATGCACGCCGGCGAGGTCCTGCGCTCGGTCGTGATCCTCTGATGCCGGGCCCGACCGACTCCCCGATCGACCACGTCGTCACCTCCGGCACGTTCAACCTCGACGGCGGCTCCTTCGACGTCGACAACAACGTCTGGATCATCGGTGACGACCGCGAAGTGTTCGTCATCGACGCCGCCCACGACGCCGACGCCATCACTCAGGCTGTCGGCGACCGGACAGTGAAGGCGATCGTGTGCACCCACGCCCACGACGACCACATCAACCAGGCACCCGCCCTGGCCGACCGCTTCGACGCGCCGATCCTGCTCAACCCCGCCGAACAGGTGTTGTGGGACATGACCTGGCCCGACCGCAAGCCCGACCAGGAGCTGTCCGACGGGCAGACCCTGACCGCGGGCGGGATCGACCTTCGCGTGCTGCAGACCCCCGGTCATTCACCCGGCTCGTCCTGCCTCTACGCACCCGAACTCGGCATCGTGTTCACCGGCGACACCCTGTTCCACGGCGGACCCGGCGCCACCGGACGCTCCTACTCATCGTTCGACACCATCATCGAATCCATCCGCACCACCCTGCTCACCCTGCCCGCCGACACCCGGGTGCGCACCGGACACGGCGACCCCACCACCATCGGCGACGAAGCACCCCACCTCGACGAATGGATCCGCAACGGATCCTGACCCCGCAGACACCCCCACCCCGGCCCGGCCCCTCACCCCGAGGGACCGGGCCGCCGCGGTTCCCACGCCGAGATGCACCTGAGGGGCGTCCGACACACCGTGCACAGCCCTGAGCTGCATCTCGGTGCGGGTCGGCATCGACGGTTCGGACCCACCCGGCCGACGCACCCCGCCCCAGCGGCCGTCAGCTCCGCGGCCTGACCATCGTCGACGCCGAGATGCAGCGCAGCGGGGCACGGAGATCCACAACTCCCCCTGAGCTGCATCTCGGCGACCGACCACCGGCATCGGAGCAGGCCCGACAGGGACGCGCCGGACGAAGCGGCGGACCGGGTACTCCACGAACATCGGCTGGCCACCCACGACCTGCGACGATGACGCCAGCCGCGGCGCGCACAGCGGTACGGCCGCCGGGCCACCCGCAACACCGAAACGCGTCGTGACCGCGGCCGGGTGCCTGGGCAACGGGAAGCACCACGCACGAGCCGAGCACGCCGTACGGCGCGGCGGACCGGGCACGGTGACCAGAAGGTGGGGTCTGTAACGAGAACGGTGGTTCCGGCGATGTTGTCAGTAGTGCTCGGCGCCCGGCCAGCGGTCACCGAAAGTGATGGCGAAGGCGTTGAGGACTGGCTTCCAGCGCATCATCCATCGGGTGTGGCCTCGTCCGGTCGGGTCGAGGCTGCGGGTGACAAGGTACAGACATTTCATCGCGGCCTGCTCGCTGGGGAAATGCCCTCGCGCTCGGACTGCTCGCCGGTAGCGGGCGTTCAACGATTCGATCGCGTTCGTCGTACAGATCACCCTCCGGACCTCGATGTCGTAGTCGAGGAACGGCATGAACTCGGTCCAGGCGTTACGCCACAAACGTATCATCGCCGGATGGGCTCGCCCCCACTCGTCATCGAGATCATCCAGCGCGGCTGCAGCGGCATCGGCGGTGGACGCGGTGTAAATAGCTCGGATGGCGCGTTTGACGGCGTCGGTGTCACGCCGTGAAGTCAAGCGCAGTGAGTTGCGGATCAGGTGCACGACACAGGTCTGCACGATCGCCTGGGGCCACACGTTCTCCA
>NZ_VRMC01000664.1:0-235 GCF_008369905.1 Pseudonocardia sp. EV170527-09 | reverse complement strand
GAGATGAGGGAGTTGAGAGAAAACCCATCCACCCAACACTATGTGCTCATATGCAAGGGTGAAGTTTCTATGACTAACGACTTCACAAACCTTCCTCCTTCTTTGTTGTCTCTTTTGAAGGACTTTGAAGATGTCTTCCCCCAAGAAGTGCCACCGGGACTACCCCCTCTACGTGGAATCGAGCACCGCTTCCAAACCGCGCTCCTTACCGCACCAACCCCGAAGAAACAAAGGA
>NZ_VRMC01000663.1:0-235 GCF_008369905.1 Pseudonocardia sp. EV170527-09 | reverse complement strand
CGATCTCCCGTCGCGACAGCACGCCTGTAGGCCGGTCGTGGATCGACCGCATCGTCGTGCACTGCTTGAGGGCGCCGTCGCGGGTGCGTCCACGCCCGCGGCGGCGACGGTAGGTGCGGCCGGTACGCAGCAGCTCAGAGCGTTGAACCTGCCGTCGGCGCCGCGGGCGTGGACGCACCCGCGACGGCGCCCTCAAGCAGTGCACGACGATGCGGTCGATCCACGACCGGCCTAC
>NZ_VRMC01000662.1:0-236 GCF_008369905.1 Pseudonocardia sp. EV170527-09 | reverse complement strand
ATGCAACACTTGATAATTTGTTAGCCTCCTTAAAAAAATTACCAATCTCATGTCTTTATTATTGTCCAACTTATGTCATGTTTTCACCTGAAAATAATATGTCAGCAGGTGATCTACAACTTGTATTCACAAAAAAAAAACTTGTATGTGTTAGCTGATATATGGTTTTGTGATCAGTGTTGACAATATTTAACGTTCCACTTTCATTTTTTCTGACCAGGCAGGAAGTTGTATAT
>NZ_VRMC01000661.1:0-236 GCF_008369905.1 Pseudonocardia sp. EV170527-09 | reverse complement strand
ATGTTATCACTGTAGCCGTTGGCTACTATCTAAGATATGCATTGAGTTATCGTGATATATCTGAAATATTAAGGGAACGTGGTGTAAACGTTCATCATTCAACAGTCTACCGTTGGGTTCAAGAATATGCCCCAATTTTATATCAAATTTGGAAGAAAAAGCATCAAAAAGCTTATTACAAATGGCGTATTGATGAGATGTACATCAAAATAAAAGGAAAATGGAGCTATTTATAT
>NZ_VRMC01000660.1:0-236 GCF_008369905.1 Pseudonocardia sp. EV170527-09 | reverse complement strand
GCGATCACCGCGTAGTTTGACCGACGAAGGCTCACGAGGTAGCCGTCTTCGTCCACCACGTCAGCGGACGTGACCCAGGACGACCCCGCCACGGAAGGTCAGAGCGAGCTTGTCGTAGCGGGTCGCGAGGCCCCGCCACTGTCTGAGGTCGCAGAATCTGCGCTCGACGACGTTGCGGCCCCGGTAGTCGTTGCGGTCGAATGCCGGTGGACGACCGCCGCGCGAGCCACGTCGTT
>NZ_VRMC01000008.1:0-93445 GCF_008369905.1 Pseudonocardia sp. EV170527-09 | reverse complement strand
CGACACCGGCCTCGGCGAGAGTCTCCAGCCGGGAGTGCACGAACGTCACCCGGGGCGACCAGTTCTTCCGCCGGGCGCACCGGCGACGCCGACCGGGACGACACCGGCGACGGGCCGGACGACCACGACCGGGGTGGGTCGGGCGCCCCCGACGGTCCCACCCCCGACGACCCCACCTCCGACGACCCCACCTCCGACGAGGACCCGGACACCCGTCCGCGTGGGCACGGCGTCGCCCGGGCGCTGCGGTACGGGCTGCCGGGCTCCCGGCCCGGCTCCTCCGGGCCCGACCCCGTCGCAGAGCCCGACCCCGGCGCCACGGGCCCCCGGCGTCCGACACCCGGTCCTCGTCCGCGCCGCCCGGTCGGGCTCCGCCGCCCCGGCCCCCCTCGGCCGCGCCCCGGCGAGGCGCCCCCGCCCGCCGAGGACGACGAGCCGCCGACCCCGCCGACGGGTACCCGCCGGGTCTGACCGGCGGGCTCCCCGGTCCATGGCCAGCCCGGTCTACAGCCAGCCGTTGCGGCGGAAGTTGCGGTACAGCAGCCCGCACAGCGTCGCGATGACGAGCAGGACGATCGGGTAGCCGAAGTCCCAGTGCAGCTCGGGCATGTAGTCGAAGTTCATGCCGTAGACACCGGCGATCATCGTCGGCACCGAGATCAGACCCGCGTAGGCGGTGATCTTCCGCATGTCGTTGTTCTGCCGCATGCTGATCTTCGCGAGGACCGCGTCGACCAGGGTGGTCAGCAGCTCGTTGAAGCCCGCCACCTGCTCGGCGACGCCCCCGAGGTGGTCGTCGACGTCGCGGAAGTAGGACCGCACGTCGTGCGGGACCAGGGCGCTGTAGCCCTCGGCGAGCTTGCGCATCGGCCCGACCAACGGCATCACGGCGCGGCGCAGGTCGAGGATCTCGCGCTTCATGACGTAGATCTGCTCGGGGTTCATCGTCGAGCGCGGGGAGAACACCTCGGCCTCGACGGCGTCGATGTCGTCCTCGATCTGCCGGCAGACCTCGATGTAGGAGTCCACGACGTGGTCGGCGATCGCGTGCAGCACCGCGGCCGGGCCGAGGGACAGCTGCTCGGGGTCGTCCTCCAGGCGCCGGCGCACCTCGCGCAGGCCGGTGTGGCGGCCGTGCCGGACGGTCACGACGAAGTCGCGCCCGAGGAACGCCATGACCTCGCCGGTCTCGACGATCTCGTTCGACGTCGTCGGGTCGGCGTGCCCGACGTAGCGGACGGTCTTGAGCACCATGAACAGCGTGTCGTCGTAGCGCTCGAGCTTGGGGCGGTTGTGCGCGTGCACCGCGTCCTCGACGGCGAGCTCGTGCAGCCCGTAGGTCTCGGCGATGCCGGAGATCTGCTCCTCGTCGGGCTCGTGCAGCCCGATCCAGACGAAGCCCTCGCCGCGCTCGCGCACCTCGGCGATGGCCTCGTCGTGGGTCCAGCGGCCGGGGAGCCGGTGGCCGTCGAGGTAGACGCCGCAGTCGACGACGTAGGCGGACAGGGGGACACGCAGCCGGACGGGCGGGCTCGCGGCGGCCCGGGCCGCGGCGCGCTCGGCGCGCCGGGACGGGCGGATGGTGGGGCGCAGCTGGGAGAGCGAGGGCATCACGAGGACCACCTCCGGGCGTGCCGGTGCGGCTCGGGGACGAGCGGCACCGGATGACGGTGCGACCGCGCAGGGCGGCCGCCGGGCCGGAACTCGCCTCCCGCCGGGATCAGCCCCGGACGTACCTCGGGGCCGTGCGCAGCGGGAGGCGGCACCTACTGCTCGCCGGTGTCTGGGACGCGGACACCGCACTCACCTCCCTGCTGTTCGGCGGACCGTCCTGTGTCTCGTCCGTGCGTCGGCCGACGTCACCGTGATGTGACATCCCCGACCGCGCACGTGTGAGCCGGACCGCCCTTCCTCGCGCGGGCCACCGGATAGATTACTCCCGCAACGAATCGACGGCGTGATGGGAGTGTGAACGGTGCAGTTCGGGCGCTACTACGAGGAGTTCGAGGTCGGTGCCGTCTACAAGCACTGGCCCGGCAAGACGGTCACCGAGTACGACGACCACCTGTTCTGCCTCCTCACCATGAACCACCACCCGCTGCACATGGATGCGCACTACGCGGAGGAGACGACCGACTTCGGCAAGAACGTCGTGGTCGGCAACTACATCTACTCGCTGCTGCTGGGCATGTCGGTGCCGGACGTGTCGGGCAAGGCGATCGCGAACCTCGAGGTCGAGTCGCTCAAGCACACGAAGCCGACCTTCCACGGCGACACGATCTACGGCGAGACCGAGGTCCTCGACAAGACCCCGTCGAAGTCCAAGGACGACCGCGGCGTGGTGTACGTCGAGACCCGCGGCTACAAGCAGGACGGCACCGTCGTCTGCACCTTCCGCCGCAAGGTGATGGTGCCGAAGCGGTCCTACGGCGACAGCCGCGGCGGCGAACAGCCCGGCCGTCCCACGCCGCAGGTCTGACCCGACGGCCGCACCCCGGCGCAGCGGCCCCCGACTCCCACCGGAGCGGGGGCCGTCGTGTGTCACCCACACGCATACCGCCGGGGCCGTCGGGCACCCGCCGTGGCGGTCAGGCCCGGGGCAGACAGTCCCAGCCGCCGAGGGTCTCGGTGAGGCCCTCGACGACGGCCAGCGCCGCGTAGTCCGCCCGGTCGACGAACCGGGCGTCGGTGGCGTCGTCGCCGGCCCGCGGCGCACCCGCGTCGGCCGCGAGGACGCAGACGTAGTCGGCGATCCGGTACGGGCCTCGGAACACCACCCCGGCGAGCCGGCCGGGGACCACCGTCAGACCGGTCTCCTCGGCGAGCTCGCGGACCACCGCGTCGTGCTCGCTCTCGCCGGCCTCGACCCGCCCACCGGGGACCGACCACAGCCCCCGACCAGGCTCGTTGGCCCGGCGGACGAGCAGCAATCGTCCGTCCGGGTCGAACACGATTCCACCCACGCAGGCGACGTGTCGGCTACTGTCGGTCATCCGAAACGACGGTACGCTGCTCGGGTGCCGGTACCGGGGCCAGCCGGCCCTCCGGTACCAATGACATGTCTGTGTGTCCGACACACCGAGAAACGGGTGGGCAGGGAACGTGAAGAAGATCCTGATCCTGGTTGCGGTGGCGCTGGGGATCTTCCTGGTGATCACCAATCCCAATGGTGCAGCCGGTTCGGTCACCAACGTCGGCAACATCCTCTACGACGCCGCGCAGTCCGTCTCGGTGTTCGTCACCAACCTGATCTGAGCCCGTGCTCGCGCCCCGGGAGATCGACGAGTACCTGCTCCCCACGGAGCGGCGCGTCATCCGTGTGCGCCAGCACTGGGCGGTGATGGTCAAGCACATCTGGCAGACCGCGCTGTTCATCCTCGTGGTCGTCGGGATCGAGCAGCTGCTCGACCGCCCCGGGACCGACCCGGTCCTGGACGTTGTCGTCGACAACCTGACGTTCTACCTGGTCGTCGTCGCGGTCCTGCGGTACACGGCGCTGTCGATCCTCTGGTGGATCGAGCGGATCGTGATCACCGACAAGCGGGTGATGATCGCCCAGGGGATCATCGTGCACAACGTCGGCATGATGCCCCTGGGCAAGGTCACCGACCTCACGTTCCAGCGTTCGCTGTCCGGGCGCATGCTCGGCTACGGGACCATGGTCGTCGAGTCCGCGGGGCAGATCCAGGCGCTCAACCGCATCGACTACATGCCGCGGCCCGAGGAGATCTACGAGGCGCTCTCCGAGCTGGTCTTCGGGGAGAAGGGCAAGACCCGCGCGACGGGCATGCTCGCCAAACCACGCTGGCGGCGCTGACCCCGCCGCCACCCCTCCGGGGCGCCGCACCGGCGCCGCCGGACAGCCGTCCCGACGCGGGGCCGCGCACCGTGCGCGGCCCCGCGTCGTCGTGCGCGCGCCCGTGCTCCGGAGCGCGGCCCGGAGCACGGGGCCCTTGACGTACGCCGGCGGCGGCTTATCGTTCATCGAACGAATCAATCGTTCGGTGAACGAGAAGAGGTGTGTGTGCCGGTGACAGTGACCCGCCGGGCCGCCCTGCGTGGCGGCCTGGCAGGGCTGGGCCTGGCCGGGCTCGGCGCCGCCGGGCTCACCGGCTGCGGCGGCGCACCCGCGTCGACGGCGATCCCGGAGGCGGGACCGGCCGGACCGGCCCGTCGCGGCGGGCGCATGGTCGTCGCCCGGCCGCCCGCGTCCGGGGCCGAGACACTGGACCCCGCGAGCTCGCTGTCGGCCTACGAGTACCTCGGCGCGCTCTACGACCGCCTCGTCGTGCTCGACGACACCGGCGCCGCCGTCCCGGGGCTCGCCGAGTCCTGGGAGTCGAGCCCGGACGCGCGGACCTGGCGGTTCCGGCTGCGCCGCGGCGTCACCTTCCACCACGGTCGCGAGCTCACCGCCGCCGACGCCGTCCACACACTGCGGCGCATCCTGGATCCCGCGACGTCGTCGCCGATGGCCGGGGTGTTCGCCGGGCTCCTGGAGCCGGCCGGGCTGTCGGCCCCGGACCCGTACACGTTGCAGGTCGCGCTGGCCAAGCCCGCGGCCGAGCTCCCGTCGCTGCTGTCGGGCTACCAGTGCGGGGTGCTGCCGGCGTCGGGGGAGATCGGGGTCGGCACCGGCCCGTTCGCGCTCGGGGGGTTCACCCCGGCCGGGCGGGGCAGTGTCACCGCCCACGACGACCACTGGGCAGGCCGCCCGCGGCTCGACGAGATCGCGTTCGCCTCCGTCGCCGACGCTCAGGCCCGCACCAACGCGCTGCTCGCCGGGCAGGTGCACCTGCTCATGCAGACGAACCTCGACACCGCGACCGCCCGGGTGGTGGCGTCCTCGCCGCGCACGACGGTGGCGCGTTCGCGCAACGCCCAGTGGTACACGGTCCCGATGCTCGCGACGGCAGCGCCGTTCACCGACCCCGTGGTCCGCGACGCCGTCCGGCTGGCTTACGACCCGCAGGCCGTGCTGGACACCGCCGCGCGCGACGCGGGCGTCGTCGGCGGGGACAACCCGGTCCCGCCCGGACAGCGGGACTGGGTCTCGACGCTGCGCCCGCGCGACCCCGACCGGGCCCGGTCGCTGCTGCGCCGCGCCGGTGCCGACGGCCTGGAGCTCGACGTCTACACCTCGGCCTACGACCCGCTGTTCACCCCGGTCGCGGTCGCGTTCGCCGACTCCCTCGCCGACGCCGGGATCCGCGCCCGGCTGGTCACCGCACCGGCCGACTCGTACTACACCCAGGTGTGGATGACCCGCCCGCTGTGCGTGTCGTACTGGTTCACCGGCCGCCCGATCGACCAGCTACTCAACCAGATCTTCCGGTCCGGGTCGTCCTACAATGAGTCCGCCTGGGCCGACCCCCGGTTCGACGCGATGCTCGACGCCGCCAGGGCCGAGACCGACGCGGCCCGCCGTCGCACGCTCTACCAGGATGCCCAGCGCTACGTCGCCGTCCACGGCTCCGCGCTCACCCCGATGTTCGCCGACCGCCTGGTCGGCATGTCCCGCGACGTCCGCGGCTACCGCGAGCACGGGTTCGAGTTCGACTACCGCGGGCTGGGGTTCGCATGACCGGCTACGTGCTGCGCCGGCTCGGCGTCTCGGTGCTGACCCTGCTGCTGGCCTCGGTGCTGGTCTTCGTCGCGCTCCAGGCGCTGCCCGGGGACCTCGCCACCCAGCTGCTCGGCCGCGACGCGACGCCCGACGCGGTCGCGGCGCTGCGCGAGCAGCTCGGCCTCGACCGCCCCGCCTGGGAGCGCTACCTCGGCTGGCTGGGCGCCGCGCTCACCGGCGACCTCGGGACGTCGCTGGTCAGCGGGGACCCGGTCACGGCCGACCTGGCGGTGCACCTGCGCAACACCCTGCTCGTCGCCGGGCCCGCGGTGCTCGTCGGCATCCCGCTCGCGGTGGGGCTCGGCGTCGTCGCGGGGCTGTACCGCGACCGCGGCCCGGACCTGGTGATCTCCACCGTCTGCCTGGTCGGGATGAGCGTGCCGGAGTTCGTCGTCGCGACCGTGCTGGTCCTGCTGTTCGCGATCACGGTCCCGCTCGCGCCCGCCGTCGTGCTGGACGGGCCGACCGCACCCGTCGCCGACCTGGCCGGGGCGATCTGGCTGCCCGCGATCGCGCTCACCACGGTCATGGCCGCCTACATCGTGCGGATGGCCAGGGCCGGGGTGATCGACACGATGGGCTCGGAGTTCGTCACGACCGCGACGCTCAAGGGCGTCGGGCGCGGCCGGATCGTCCTCGCCCACGTGCTGCCCTCGGCGCTGCTGCTGACGCTCAACGTCATCGCCGTGAACCTGGCCTGGCTGATCGGAGGAGCCGTCGTGGTCGAGGCGGTGTTCAACTACCCCGGCGTCGGGACGCTGATGCTGCGCGCGGTGCAGAACCGCGACGTCCCGACCCTGCAGGCGGTCGCGGTGCTCGGCGCGGTCGTCTACGTCGTGGTCAACCTGGCCGCCGACCTCGCGGCGATGGCCCTGGACCCGCGGCTGCGGAGCACCCGGTGAGCCGGGCGCCGCTGCTCGTCGGGGCCGCACTGGTCGGGCTACACCTGCTGCTCGCGCTGGCCGCGCCGCTGCTGACGCAGTACTCCCCGGTCGTGAGCGACCCGGCGTCCGCGCTGCAGGACCCGTCCTGGGCGCACTGGGCGGGCACCGACGCCTACGGCCGCGACGTGCTGGCCCGGGTCCTGTACGGCGGCCGGTACGCGCTCGCGGTGTCGGTCGCCGCGACCGTCGCCGCGGTCGGGCTCGGGACCCTGCTCGGCTGCCTGGTCGCCCTGCGCGGCGGGTGGCTCGACGACGCCGTCATGCGCGTCCTGGACGCGGTGCTGGCCGTCCCGCCGGTGCTGGCGCTGCTCGTGGTCGTGTCGGTCCTCGGCGCCGGCCCGGCGGTCGTCGTGCTCGCGGTGACGGTGACCTACGCCCCGGCGGTGGTCCGCGTCGTGCGCGCCGCCGCGATGTCGGTGGTCCGGCTCGACTTCGTCGCCGCGGCCCGGATGCGCGGCGAACGCACCGGGTCGGTGCTGGTCCGCGAGGTCCTGCCGAACGTCGTCGGTGTCGTGGCCGTCGAGTTCGCGCTGCGCGCGTCCTGGGTGGTCCTGCTGATCAGCTCGCTGTCGTTCCTCGGGTTCGGGGCCGCGCCCCCGACGCCGGACTGGGGGCTCATGGTGGCCGAGAACCGTACGGCCGTCACCGTCGTGCCGTGGAGCGTGCTCGCCCCGATCCTGGCCCTGGCCACGCTGGTCATCGGGCTGAACCTGGCCGCGGACGGCCTGGCGAACCGGTGGGGCGTCGACCGGATGACGGCGGGGGCCGGCCGATGAGCGCCCCGGTCGTCGAGGTCGACGGTCTCGGGATCGCCTACCGCGCGGGCCGGGCCGACGTGCCCGTGGTGCGCGGGGTGTCCTTCGCCGTCGAGCCGGGGTGCACCCTCGGCCTGGTCGGGGAGTCGGGCAGCGGCAAGTCCACCGTCGCCGCGGCGCTGCTCGGCCACCTGCGCCGCGGGTCGCGGATCACCGCGGGCACCGTCGCGCTGCACGGCGAGGACGTGTTCGCCGCGGCCCGCGACGGGTGCGCGCGCTGCGCCGCGGGACCGTCGCGATGGTCGCGCAGAACTCCGGGGCGGTGCTGACACCGTCGATGCGGATCGGCGTCCAGCTCGCCGAGGCACTGCCCGAGGGGACCGGCGACCGGGACGCCCGGGTCGCGGAGCTGCTCGACCGCGTCCGGCTCGACCCCGGGCTCGCGCCGCGGTACCCGCACCAGCTCTCCGGCGGGCAGCAGCAGCGGGTCTCGATCGCCATGGCCGTCGCGGCCCGGCCGCACCTGCTCGTGCTCGACGAGCCGACCACCGGGCTGGACGTGCTCACGCAGGAGGAGGTGCTGCGGCTGCTGGCCGAGCTCGCCGAGGCCGACGGGCTCGCGAGCGTGCTGGTCAGCCACGACCTCGGCGTCGTGCGGCGGATGGCCGACGAGGTGCTGGTCCTGCGCGGGCTGCGTGGCTGGGTCCGGGCTCTGGAACCTCGGCGTTGCGCGCCATCACGCACCCCCGCCGGTGAGGTACTGGCGATCGTCGGGGAGTCGGGGAGCGGCAAGTCCACCCTGGCCCGGGCGCTCGCCGGCCTCGTCGTCCCGGCCGGGGGGACGCTGCGGCTGTGCACCCCGGACGGCGACCTGTCCCGGCCCGCCGGACGGCGACCGGTCGAGGTCCGCCGGGCCCTGCAGATGGCCTTCCAGAGCGCCGACACCGCGCTGAACCCGCGGCGCACCGTCGGCTCGTCGCTGGCCCGCCCGGTCCGGCTGTTCGGCACGGCGACCGGGCGGTCGGGGGTCGCCCGCCGGGTCGCGGAGCTGATCGCCGACGTGCGGCTCGATCCGTCGTTCGGCGGGCGGCTCCCGGCGCAGCTGTCGGGCGGGCAGCGCCAGCGGGTCGGGATCGCCCGCGCGCTGGCCGGGGACCCGGCCGTCGTCGTCGCGGACGAGGTGACCACCGCGCTCGACGTGTCGGTGCAGGCCTCGGTCCTGGCTCTGCTCGACGACCTGCGCCGCGAGCGCGACCTCGCGGTGCTGCTGATCAGCCACGACCTCGCCGTGGTGCGCGGCCTCGCCGACCGGGTGCTGGTGCTGCGGCACGGCCGGGTCGTCGAGCACGGGCCGACCGCCGAGGTCTTCGCCGACCCGCGGCACCCCTACACCCGCGAGCTGCTCACCGCCGCCCGCTACACCGATCTCGGCAGTCCGGAGGAGACCCCAGCACCATGAGGTACCGCGATGCGTTCCCCCGCCGTACCGAGACCGTCGACGCCTGGATCCCCACCCGCGACGGCACCCGGCTGCACGCCCGCATCCAGCTCCCGATCGACGCCCTCGCCGACCCGGTGCCCGCGCTGCTGGAGTACCTGCCCTACCGCAAGGACGACTGGACCGCGCCCCGCGACGCCGCCCGCCACCCCTGGTACGCCGGGCACGGCTACGCCTCGGTGCGCGTCGACGTCCGGGGGACCGGTGACTCCGAGGGCCTGCTGCTCGACGAGTACACCCCGGCCGAGCTGACCGACGGCGTCGACGTCGTCGAGTGGCTGGCCGCCCAGCCCTGGTGCACCGGCCGGGTCGGGATGTTCGGGATCTCCTGGGGCGGGTTCAACGCCCTGCAGGTCGCCGCGCTCGCCCCCGACGCGCTGCAGGCGGTCGTCACCGTCTGCTCCACCGACGACCGCTACGACAACGACGTGCACTACACCGGTGGCGCCGTGCTCGGCATCGACATGGCGGGGTGGTCGGGCACCATGCTGGCGTTCACCGCCCGGCCGCCGGACCCGGCCGTCGTCGGGGAGCGGTGGCTGCCGATGTGGCGCGAGCGCCTGGAGGCGGCCGAACCGTTCCTGCACCACTGGCTGGCCCACCCCGAGCGCGACGACTACTGGCGGCACGGCTCGGTCTGCGAGGACCCCTCGGCGATCCGGGCCGCGGTGCTCGCCGTCGGCGGCTGGAACGACCCGTACCGCGACACCGTGCTCCGCCTGCTGTCCACACTGGATGCCCCCGTGAAGGGGATCGTCGGGCCGTGGGCGCACCGCTACCCCGACATCGAGCTCCCGCCCGGCCCCGCGATCGGGTTCCTGCAGGAGACACTGCGATGGTGGGACCGCTGGCTCAAGGACGAGCCCACCGGGGTCGAGGACGACCCGCCGCTGCGGGCCTGGATCCAGGAACCGGTCCGGCCCGCCACCACCTACCCGGAGCGGCCGGGGCGGTGGGTCGGCACGGCGGCCGTCGGGGAGACCACCCGTGAGCTGGTGCTGGGCAGCGGGACGGAGCCGGTCGTCGTCGCCGCGCCGGACCACACCGGGATCGACGCCGGGCGCTACTTCCCGTTCGGTAACCCCACCGACCTGCCGCCCGACCAGCGCGCCGAGGACGGACGCTCGGTCTGCTTCGTCCTCGGCCCGCTGCCCGGGCGCATCGAGATCCTCGGCAGGCCGGTGGTGCGGCTGCGCCTGGACGCCGACCGGCCCGCGGCCGCCGTCGTCGTGCGGCTGTGCACCGTGGACGACGACGGCGCGTCCACACTGGTCACCCGGGGCGTGCTGAACCTGACCCGCCGCCACGGCCGCGACCGCACCGTGCCGTGGACCCCCGGTGTCCCGGAGACGGTCGAGGTACCCCTGATGGCGACCGGCTCCGCGGTCCCCGCCGGCGGGCGGCTGCGGGTCGCGGTCTCGCAGGCGTACTGGCCGTGGGTGTGGCCGCACCCCGACCCGGTACGCCTGACGGTCGTGCCCGCACAGAGCTCGCTGACCCTGCCGCTGAACTCCGGCACCGACCTCCCGGCGACGACGTTCGGGCCGCCCGAGCAGGCGCCGCCGCTGCCGGTGACGACCACCCCGCCGCCGGACCGTCCCGAACGCGAGGTCCTCCACGACGTCGGCGCCGGTACCTGGGAGCTGCGCGTCGATCCCCGCTACGGCGGCTCGCGCACCTTCCCCGACGGGCTGTCCTACGCCGAGGACACCCGCGAGACCTACCGGATCACCGACGGCGACCCGCTCTCGGCGCGCGCCGAGTCGGCCTGGACGATCGCGATCGGCCGCGGCGACTGGCGGACCGACATCGAGACCCGCTCGGTGCTCACGGCGACCGCCACCGACTTCGTCGCCGAGAGCTCGTTGGTCGCCCGGTCCGGCGACGAGGTCGTCGCCGAGCGGCACTGGCACCGCAGGATCCCGCGGCGGGGCGCATGACCGCCCGGCCCGCGCCGCGGCGCCGTCAGCCCACCGAGGTCCGGCGCGCGATGGTGCTCGAGGCGGTCCCGGCGCTGGTCGCCGAGCGCGGGGTGCGCGGCACCGGGATCCGCGACATCGCCGCCGCGGCCGGGGTGTCGGTCGGGACACTGACCTACCACTTCTCCGGCGTCCGGGAGATCCTCGCCGAGGCACTCGCCGTGCAGCTCGCCGCCTACTACGACCCGCTGCGGGAACGGGCCGCGACGCTGGCCCCGCGCGACGGCCTGGACCTGCTGCTCGCCGCGTCGCTCGACGAGGAGACGCGGCCGCACTGGCGGCTGTGGCTGGAGTGCTGGCAGGACGGTGTGTGGGACGACGAACGGTCCCAGCACGAGCGCTACACCGGCTGGCACGCCGTCCTGCGGGACCTGGTGGTCGCCGGGGTCGCGGACGGTTCGCTGCGCTGCGCGGACCCCGACGGCACCGCGGCGCGGCTCGTCGCGCTGGTCGACGGGCTGGCCCTGCAGCGGCTGCGCGGGGTGCCCCCGATGTCGTCGGAGCGGGCCGTCGCGCACGTCCGGGCCGCGCTGGCCGACTGGACCGGGTCGCCCCGCCCGACGGGGGAGTAGGCACCGCGTCCCGGGGCGGGCCGGCGGTGTGCCGGGCTAGTGTCGGCGGCGTGTCCGTCATCGACCTGCACGCCCACTCCACCGAGTCCGACGGCACCGACTCCCCGGCCGGGCTGGTCCGGGCGGCCGGCGCCGCGGGGCTCGACGTCGTCGCGATCACCGACCACGACACCACCGGTGGGTGGGCCGACGCGGCCGCGGCGCTCCCACCGGGGCTCGCGCTGGTGCGCGGCGCGGAGTTCTCCTGCCTGAGCCCGACCGGCCGCACGGGCGAGCCGCGCTGCTCGGTGCACCTGCTGGGCTACCTGTTCGACCCCGAGCACGCCGCGATCGTCGCGGAGCAGGAGCGGCTGCGGGCCGAGCGTGTGCAGCGCCTGGAGACGATGATCGGGCGGATGGCCGCCGACGGGTACCCGGTCGACGTCGACACCGTGTTCGCGCACCTGCCCGAGGGCGGCAGCGCGGGCCGGCCGCACCTGGCCCGCGCGCTCGTCGCGGCCGGCGTCGTCGTGTCGGTCGACGAGGCCTTCGCCGAGCTGCTGCACAACGACAGCCCCTACTACGTGCCGCGTGCCGACACCCGGGTCGAGACGGCCGTCGAGATGATCGTCGCGGCCGGCGGGGTCGCGGTGTTCGCGCACCCGCTGGCCCGCACGCGCGGTGTGGTCGTGGAGCCGTCGGTGCTCGTCGACCTGATCGGCTGGGGGCTGGGCGGGATCGAGGTCGACCACCCGAACCACGCCCCGGTCGACCGCGAGCTGCTGCGTGGGATCGTCGCCGAGCACGGCCTGCTCGCCACCGGCTCCAGCGACTACCACGGAACCAACAAGACCACCCCGCTCGCCGCGGAGACGACCGACCCGGAGGTCTACGCGGCCCTGACCGAGCGGGCCACCGGCGTGCCCGTGCTGCACGGCTGATCCGGCGGCGCTGCGTGACGGTGGGGCACCGGGAGTGAGCGACGTTCGGTGACCGTCCGGGAGTACCGTGGCGCCATGGCCCGGACCACCGCTCCCGCCACCGGGGCCCCGGACGGTCAGCTCGGCCTGGACCTGCTCGACCCCGGCTTCGGTGCGACCGCGCTGCACCGGGTCACCCCGGCCCGGCTCGACACCTGGGACGCCTGCCCGCGCCGCTACCGGATGCTGCACGTCGACCGCCCGGCCCCGTCGCGGGGCGGCGGGTTCGCCCACACCACGCTCGGTGCGGTGGTGCACCTGGCGTTGCGCTCGCTGGCGGCCCTGCCCGTCGAGCGGCGCACCCCGGAGCAGGCCGCGGCGCTGGTGGACCGGCACTGGACCGGTGAGGGGTTCGCCGACGACGCCCAGGCCGCCCGCTACCGCGAGCGCGCCCGGGACTGGCTGGCCGCCGCCGTCGACGGCCCGGTCGGGCGGGACGAGCCGCTCGCGGTCGAACGCTGGGTACGGGCCCCCGCCGGGCCGCTGCTGGTCGAGGGCCGCGTCGACCGGATCGACGGGCGCGACGGCGAGGCCGTCGTCGTCGACTTCAAGACCGGGCGCCGGGTGCCGACCGCGGCCGACGCCGCGGCATCCCGCCAGCTCGCGCTCTACGCCGTCGCCACCGCCTCGGTGTTCCGCCGCCCCTGCCGCACCGTCGAGCTGCACCACGTACCGACCGGAACCGTCGCCGTACACACCCACGACCAGGCCTCCCTCGACCGGCACGTCGCCGCGGCCGCCGGGTCCGCCGACGCCGCCGCCGGGGCGACGACCGCGCTGGCCGACGGCGGCGACGCCGACACGCTCTTCCCGGCCCGCACCGGCGCGCACTGCGGGACCTGCGCGGTCCGCCGCCACTGCGCCCCCGGCCGCGCCGCCGTGCCGGAACCGCGACCGTGGGACCTGCTCGCCCCGTGACCGCCGACCCGCAGTTCCCCGGCCCCCCGCGGCACGGCCGACACCCGATCCCGCCACGCCCGCCGGGCGCACCCGCCCCGTACCGGGCGGGGCCGTCGCACGGGCGCCAGCACCCCGGCCCCGACGGCTACGGCCACCGCCCGCCGGTCCCGCCGTCCGGACCGCCCCGCAGGCGCGGTGACGTCGGGTCCCCGGCCGGTGCACGTCCCACCGAGGCCCTGCCCGCGTCCCGTCGTGCGCCGCGCCGCGGTCTGTCCTCCGGTGCGGCCGAGCCGCCCCGCGACGACGAGCACCCCGCCGCCCGCGCGCCCGGCCGGCGGGCCGACCGCCGCCGCGCCGAGGAGAACGCACGTCGGGCACGGCGCCGTGCCCCCGGACCCGACGTCGACGGGGCCGGGGCCCGGCTGCTGCGAGGCCTGGCCGGGGTGCTCGCCGGCGGACTCGTGGTGCTCGCGCTCGGGCTGGTCGTCGTGGAGTGGGCGGCCGGGAGCAGCGGGGTCCCCGGCCCCGGGACCGGCGCGATCGTCTCGCACGCGGGGGCGGCGGCCGTCGCCGTCGTGGGCCAGGTCGTCGCGGACCGGCGGCGCGACCGCACCGGGCTGCTCGCCGCGCTCGTGGTGATCGTGACGGCGTCGCTGGTGCTCGGGCTCGGCTGGTTCCTGTAGGGGAGCGGGGCCGTCCCGACTCAGCCGGCGGGCCCCAGCACCACGAGCTCGCCGCCGCGCAGCTCGGCCAGCAGGGCGCCCTGGGCGGCGAGCAGCACCGGTCCGGTCACCGGGCCGCGGTCCACCGGCAGGGTCCGTGCGACGACGCCGGTGGCCGGGTCGACGTCGGCGATCCCGCCGGGGACGGGGACGAGCAGCCGGTCGCCGTAGCGGGTGCCCGGGCCGAGGGTGCCGGGCAGGCTCCAGCGCGGCTGGAGGCTGCGGGTGTCCAGCGCGACCGTCGCCCCGCCGGTCCACCAGTAGCGGTTGCGGTCGTCGGCCGTGGTGCGGGCGACGCCGTCGGCGGGGGCGGCGACCGTCGCACCCGCGTCGATCGGGAACTCCCCGATGCCGCGCCCGCCCCCGTCGTAGAGGGCCAGGCGGGGGACACCCGGCAGCAGGACGGCGACGCGCTCGGACGACGCGGCGATCACCTGGGCGCCGTCGGTCCCGACGATCGACGACGAGTCGAACGCGGGCCGGTCGCCCTCGGTGCGGCTGGGACGCAGCACCGTCAACCGCTCGGAGGGCTCACCGGGGCAACGCTCCAGGATCACGGCGCGGTCCTCGGCGGCGGCGAAGGAGCGGAACGAGCACCCCGACCGTGGCTGCGAGCCGGGCTCCTCCAGCGCGCGCACCGTGCCGTACTCGGCGGTGCGGACCAGGTCGGAGCGGAAGGTCTCGACGTAGTCCTGGCCGGTCGCGAGCACCGGGTCCTGGCCGATCAACCGGGTGCCGGGCCGGGCGTCGAGGGTTCTGGCCGGCCCGCGGGCGCCGGAGTCGGGCTGGAGCGTGGAGAGCTCCGAGCAGTACTCGTCGTTGCGGTAGAGCGCGAGCACGCGACCGTCGGCGAACCCGGTGGTGCACAACGGCAGGTCGCGTTCGTAGCTCCAGCGCTCGGCACCGGTGCGCGCGTCGCGCCCGGAGACCCGCGACCCCTCGGCGACGACGACGCCGTCCCCGACCGCCAGCGGCACCGGGGTGTCCGGGCTGGCCGCCCGCCACAGTTCGGTGAAGTCGGCCGGGACGGGGCCGACCGGTGGTGGCGGGGTGGGTGCGGTCGTGGCCGTCACCGACTCGGTGTGCGCGGCCGGGCTCTGCACCGCGTAGAGCACCGCGATCCCGGCCAGCAGCAGCACGAGCACCGCGGCGACCAGTCGGTCGCCGCGGTGTCGTCGTTCGGCGGGGATGCCCGGGAGCGGGAGCCGGTCCCGCAGGGGGCGGCCGCGCAGCACGCGTGGTGTCAGCTGGCGGCCGCGTCGGCCCCGTCGGCGGACTCGCCGCCACCGGGTCCGCGCCGCGACCCGCCGCGGCGACGACGACGGCGCGGCGTGGCCGCTCCGCCCTCGGTCGACGCGCCGGCGTCCGGCCCGTTCTGCGGGGCGCCCTCGGTGGAGCCCGCGGCGGCACCCTCGGCCGTGACCGAGGCACCCGCCTCGACCGCGACGCCGCCCCGGGTCCGGGAACGGGAGCGGTTGCGCCGCGGGCGGCGACCGCCCTCGTCGCCGTCGCCGTTGCGGCCGGCCTCGCGGCTGCCACCGTCACGACCGCCACCGTCACGGCCGCTACCGTCACGACCGCCACCGTCGCGACGGCTGCCGCGCGGCTTGCGGGCGCCCTGGTGGTCGCCGTCGGAGTCGATGTACTCGGCGTCGAGCCCGGCGCGGGTACGCGCGGACAGCGGGAGCCGCCCGGACGCCGTCGTCGGGATGTCGAGGTCGGTGAACAGGTGGTCCGAGGTCGAGTAGGTCTCGACCGGCTCGTCGATGCCCAGCGACAGGTCGTCGGAGATCATCTTCCAGCGCGGGGTCTCGTCCCAGTCCACCAGCGTGACCGCGACGCCCTCGCGTCCGGCGCGGCCGGTGCGACCGATCCGGTGCACGTAGGTCTTGGCGTCCTCGGGGCACTGGTAGTTGATGACGTGCGTGACGCCGGTGACGTCGATGCCGCGGGCCGCGACGTCGGTCGCGACCAGCACGTCGACCTTCTCCGCGCGGAACGCACGCAGTGCCTGCTCGCGAGCGCCCTGGCCGAGGTCACCGTGCACCGCCGCGGCGGCGAAGCCGCGCTCGGCGAGGTCGTCGGCGACGCGCTGGGCGGTCCGCTTGGTCCGGGTGAAGATCATGGTCAGGCCGCGGTCCTTGGCCTGCAGGGCCCGGGTGACCAGCTCGACCTTGTCCATCGCGTGTGCGCGGTAGACCAGCTGCTTGGTCCGCTCGTGGATGGAGCCCTGGTCGGCCTCCTCCGCGCGGATGTGCGTCGGACGGGTCAGGAACGCCCGCGAGAGCTGTACGATCGGGCCCGGCATGGTCGCCGAGAACAGCATCGTGTGTCGCTCCTCGGGGAGCATGCGCAGGATCCGCTCGACGTCGGGCAGGAAGCCCAGGTCCAGCATCTCGTCGGCCTCGTCCAGGACGAGTGCCTTGACCCGGCCGAGGACCAGGTGGCGCTGCTCGGCGAGGTCGAGCAGCCGGCCCGGGGTGCCGACGATGACGTCGACGCCCTTGCGCAGGGCCTCCAGCTGCGGCTCGTAGGCCCGGCCGCCGTAGATGGCGACGACGCGCACGCCCAGGTTCTTGCCCGCGGC
This sequence comes from Pseudonocardia sp. EV170527-09, assembly GCF_008369905.1. Taxonomy (NCBI): domain Bacteria; kingdom Bacillati; phylum Actinomycetota; class Actinomycetes; order Pseudonocardiales; family Pseudonocardiaceae; genus Pseudonocardia; species Pseudonocardia sp. EV170527-09. The sequence continues at coordinate 76,903 of NZ_VRMC01000008.1, read as the reverse complement.
GGCGATGTCCCGGGCGACCTGCACGCACAGCTCGCGGGTCGGGACGACGACGAGCGCCTGCGGGACGTCCTTGGTGCGGTCGGCGGCCTCGCCCTCGGCGGTGGCGGCGGGGCGCTCACCGGGCGGGGTGATCCGCTGCAGCAGCGGGACGCCGAAGCCCAGCGTCTTGCCGGTGCCGGTGCGGGCCTGGCCGATGACGTCCTCGCCGGCGAGTGCCAGCGGGAGGGTGAGCTCCTGGATCGCGAACGTCCGCACGATGTCGTTCTCCGCGAGCGCGGAGACGATCTCGGGCCGGACGCCGAGCTCGGCGAAGGTCGGGGGGAGCTTCTCGCCGCCGGGGTTGGTCACGCCGAGCGGGGTCTCGCTGGGGGTGATGCCGGTGGGCAGGAAGCCCGGGTCGGCCTCGGGGGTGTCGGTGCTGTCGCTTCGGGACAGTGTGATCGCCTCTCTCCGCGCACAGGAGCCGTGGCGTGGCTCGTCGACCGGCCCCGGGCCGTCGGGACGGTCCGGGCGGGAGAGCAGCCGAGGCGCTGCGCGCACCAGTACGGGTGCGGGTCCCGGTGAGACGTGCTCGGCCGGGTCGGCCGCTCGTCCCGTTACCCGGTCCCCGCGCGGTGGGCGCGTCCCCGTGGAGTCCCATGAGCCCGAAATCCGGTGACGCGCTGACCGCATGGTACCCGCCACGGCGCCCGAACACGACGGCGCGGCCGTCGCCGGGTGGGGTGAGTTGCCTCGCGCCGTGGTCGCGACGGCCGTCGCGGGCCGCCCGGCCGGCCGGTACGGCCCGGTTAGGGTGGCGTCCATGACCACTGGAGGCGACGCGCCGACGGCCGCGACCGTGGAGCTGCTCGGCGTGCTGGCCTACGGCGAGCTGTCGGCGTTCGACCGGCTCGCCGAGGACGCCCGGGCCGCGCCGACGCTGGCCGGCCGCGCGCAGCTGTCGACGATGGCGGCCGCCGAGATCGGCCACTTCCGCCTGATCGAGGACCACCTGGGCCGCAGCGGGATCGCCGTCGCGGACGCGATGGCGCCGTTCGTCGCGCTGATCGACAGCTACCACGCCTCGACCGCCCCGCGGAGCTGGCTGGAGTCGCTGGTCAAGGCCTATCTCGGGGACGGTCTCGGCGCCGACTTCTACCGTGAGGTCGCGGGCTGGGTGGATCCCGGCACCGGTGACCTGGTGCAGCGGGTGCTCGCCGACACCGGGCACTCCGCCTTCGCCGAGCGCGAGGTGCAGGCCGCCTGCGCCGCCAACCCGGCGCAGCGGGACCGGCTGGCCCTGTGGGGCAGGAGGCTGCTGGGCGAGGCCGTCACCCACGCCCAGCGGGTCGTCGCCGAGCGCGACGAGCTGGCCGAGTTCATCGTGCTCGGCTCGGGGGAGAAGGGCGGCGTGGCCGGGCTGATCCGGACGGTGCAGACCGCGCACGGCCGCCGGATGGGCAGGCTCGGACTCTCCTGAGTCCCGGCCCGGCGGTCGGGGTCGCGGCTCGCCGATGCTCCGGCCCGATCTCGACTAGCCTGGCGCGGGCAAGGTGATCAGAAGTGACGGATCGGGAGGACCACCGGTGAAGGTCAAGATCGGCATCGCGGAGACCCCGCGGGAGCTCGTGGTGTCCAGCGACCGCACGCCGGACGAGGTGGCCCAGCTCGTGAGCGGGGCGATGAAGTCCGACGACGGGCTGCTGGACCTCACCGACGACGAGGGCCGTCGCTACGTCGTCCCGGTCGCGCGCATCTCGTACGTGGAGATCGGCCCGTCCGAGGAGCGCCGGGTCGGGTTCGGCCTCAGCGGCTGAGCGCACCCGGGGTCGTCCGGGCCCGGTACCCGTCCGCGGGGCCGGGCCCGACGCGTGTCCGGGGGAACGTGGTGCCGGTCAGTCGGTCTCCGGCGGGGGCGGCCCGTCCAGCGCGAACGGCGGCCTGCCGGTGCCGGTGATCCGGAACCGGTCCCACACGTCCGGCTCGGACAGCGTGCCGACGGCGGTGTGCCCGGGCGTCCGGACCTCGGCGGTGCCGCCGCGGCTGCCCAGCAGCGCGGTGAGCCGGGGGTGCGCGGCCACTCGGCCCGCCCAGTGCAGTCTGCCGTCGAAGGGCTCGTGCCGGGCGTCGAGGAGCACCTCGACCTCGACCGTCTCCTCGCCCAGCACCAGGGTGGCGGGGCCGCGGTAGCCCTCGTCGTGATCGTGATCGTGATCGTGGTCGGCGCTCACCGGTCCTGCACCGACCCCTCGTGCAGCTGTGGCTCGGGGACCAGCCGCAGGATGTCAGCGGTCGCGGTGGGGGAGTCGAGCCCGGCGACGCCGGCGATCCCGCCCCAGATCAGCGCGGACAGGTAGTTGGTGAGCGCGTCACGGCTCATCGTCCGGCGCTCCAGCCACCACTCGCCCGCGGTCTGGACCATCCCGATGATCCCGTGCGCCCACGCCTCGGCGCCGCCGGAGTCGCGGCCCTGGGCGCGCAGCCGCTCCCCGAACAGCGTGGTCAGCAGGGCGCCGATCTGGCCGCGCACGTCCTGCGCGATCTCGGCGCCCGGCACCGGTTCGGCCGGGTTCGCGACGACGAACCGGTACAGCTGGGGCTCCTCCTCGATCATCCCGAGGTAGGCGTCGATGACGGCGGCGACGTGCTCGATCGGCTCGGCGTCGATCGCCAGCACCGGGTAGATCCGCTGCATCAGCATGTCCGCGGCGTGCTCGCTGACGGCGCGCTGCAGGTCGGCGCGGTCGGCGAAGTGCCGGTAGAGCACCGGTTTGGTGATGCCGGCCGCCCCGGCGATCTGGGCGACCGAGACCCCGGCACCGTGTTCGCGGATCGCGTCGACGGCGGCGGCGACCATCTCGGTCCGCCGTTCCTCCCGTCGGCGGCTGCGCGCATCGGGCTTGACATCCCTGGGCTCCTGGGGCACGTTACCAGTGGTAACTGTTACTGGCGGTAACAGCAAGGGTTCCGGGTGTGGAACCCGCCACCGCAGCCCCCTCGTCAGGAAGGCGCGACCGATGAGCGCTCCCGCCCGGACCGGAAGCAGGACCCACCTCGCGGACCGCGAGGACACTGCTCGTCGGCTGCTGAAGAGCTCGGTGACGACCTCCTACGACCCGTCGATCGACATCGACTGGGACGCCCCGCTGGTCGAGGGCAGGTACGGCATCGTCCCCGAGCGCGTGTCGCTCTACGGCACGCCGCTGTGGGACGGCCTCACCGAGGAGCAGCGGATCACGCTGTCGGTGCACGAGTTCTGCAGCGTCGCCCGGATCGGGCTGTGGTTCGAGATGATCCTCATGCAGATGCTGCTGCGCTACGCCTACGACCGCGACCCCCGTCGCGCGCACATCCAGTACGCGCTGGTCGAGATCGCCGACGAGTGCCGGCACTCGATGATGTTCGCCAAGGCCACCGAGCGCTACGGCGTGCCGGACTACGCCCCTCGCCGGCTCACCCATGAGCAGGGCCGGCTGATGAAGACCATCGGCACCGGCCCGGCGATGTTCGCCGGCACCCTGTTCGTCGAGGAGATCCTCGACCAGCTCCAGCGCGAGGGGATGCGGGACGAGCGTGTCCAGCCACTGTCCCGGATGATCAACAAGATCCACGTGACCGAGGAGGCCCGGCACGTCCGCTACGCCCGGGAGGAGCTCCAGCGGATCATGCCGAGGACCAACCGCGCGGAACGCGTCTGGGCCCGCTACCTCACCGCGCGGATCGCGTTCGTCGTCGCCCGCAACCTCATCCATCCCGAGGTCTACCGCAGCGTCGGGATCGCCCCGGCGGTCGGGCGGAAGGCGGCGCTGGCCAACCCGCACCACCACGAGATGCTGCGCTGGTCCTCGCGCAAGCTCGTGCCGTTCCTGCGCGAGCAGGGAATCGTCGGCGGCCCGACGGAGACCCTGTGGAAGCGCGCCCATCTGATCTGAGGAGGCATCCCGCGATGAGCACACGGATCGTCACCCGCGACGGGACCGGCCTGTTCGCCAGGGTCTCGGGGCCGGAGTCGGCACCGGTCACGGTGCTGCTGGCCCACGGCTGGACGCTCGACGAGCGCTGCTGGGCCCCGGTCGCCGACGCCCTCGCCGTCGGCGCGCCCGGTGCCGGCCCCGCCCCGCGGGTGATCCGCTACGACCACCGCGCGCACGGCCGCTCCGACGACACCCCCGACGAGCTCAAGACCCTCGACGTCCTCGCCGACGACATGGCCGAGGTGATCACCCGGCTCGCCCCGAGCGGCCCGCTGGTCATCGCGGGGCACTCGATGGGCGGGATGACGGCGATGGCGCTGGCCCAGCGCCACCCCGACCTCGTCGCCTCCCGGGTCGCCGGCGTCGCCCTCGTCGCGACCGCGAGTGGCGGCCTCGGTGCGGCGGCGACGCTGGGGATGACCGGGCTGCCGGCGAAGCTCTTCCTGGCCGGCAAGGACAAGGTGACCGTCAGTCCGCTGTGGACGGGGCGCCGGTCGCTGTCCACCCACCCGACCCTGCTGCGGGCCGGTCTGCAGCCGCTGCTGCTCGGCACCCGGCCGGACCGGCTCGCCGTCCGCGCGACCTGCGAGGCGATCGCCGACTGCCGTCCGACGACGATCTCCGGTTTCACCCCGACCCTCACCACCCACGAGCGCGACGAGGCGCTGGCGGCGTTCTCGTCGCTGCCGGTGGAGATCCTGGTGGGGACCCGGGACCGGCTCACGCCGCCGCGGTTCGCCCGACGGATCCACCGCAGCCTGCCGCGCGCCGTGCTGACCGAGTTCCCCGGCGCCGGGCACATGCTCCCCGTCGAGCGGGTCGGCGGGGTCACCGGCCGGATCGCCGCGCTGGTGCGCCGGGCCGCGGCGGAGCAGGTGGCCTGAGCCGCCTGCCCCGTCGTCGGCGGTGGGGCGTCAGATCTGGTCGAGGCCCTGCTTCGGGAACCCGGCGATGCCGCGCCACGCCAGCGACGCCATGAGCGCCACCGCCTCGTCGCGCGGGACCCGCTGGTCGGAGTCCAGCCAGAACTGGGCGCCGACCTGGCTCAGCCCGACGAGCCCGACGGCGAGCAGTCGCGCGCGGTCCTGGTCCAGCCCGGCGTCGGCGGTGACCGCGCCGGCGACCGCGTCGATGCAGCGGTCCAGTGCGCTCTCCACCAGCGCCGCGGCCTCCGGGTCCCCCCGCAGGTCGGACTCGAACACCAGGCGGTAGGCCTTGCCCTCGCCGGCGACGAAGTCGAAGTACGCCGCGACGGCGGCCTGCACCCGCTCCTTGTTGTGCTCGGTCCGCTCGATCGCGTTGGAGACCCGCTCGACGAGCTCCTCGGCGTAGGTCGTGAGCAGCGCCTGGTACAGCTCCAGCTTCCCGGGGAAGTGCTGGTACAGCACGGGCTTGGAGACGCCCGCCCGCTCGGCGATGTCGTCCATCGCGGCGGCGTGGTAGCCCTGGTCGGCGAACACGTCGCGGGCGGCCAGCAGCAGCTGGGCGCGACGCGCGCCGCGGGACAGTCGTGCGCCCCGTGGCGTGGCGGTTCCGGTCATGGGCCCCCTACCTCTCACCGTCGTGGGATAACCCTACTAGCAGGTAACCGCGTTGACGAACGATCCGTGAACGGGTGTCGCCCGCAGAAGGGTGACAACCTCTCACGATCGGCGGTGCGGTCCCCGTGCGGCGAGCCCGAGCGCACCCAGGACCGGCACGGCGGCCACCACGACCGCGGGTGTCCCCAGCACGGCGAGGACCACGCCGGCGACGGCGAGCACCACGGCCGCACGGACGTACGAGCGGGCCCGGGCCCGCGCTCGGCGGGCGATCAGCAGGGCGGCGGCCACCTCGGCGGGGCCGCCACGGGCGCAGATCCTCTCCGACCCGTGCGCGGGCGCGACGACCGGGTCCGGACGAGCGTCCGGGGCGTCGTCCGGGTGCTCGGTGGCCCCAGCCCCAGCCCCAGCCCCTGTGCCGGTCCCGGTGCCGTCGGCGGTGGGCCAGGGGACCAGCTCAACCGCCAGGTGGGCGGCGGCCAGCGCGGCCTCGTCGGTGGTCGGGTCGCCCGCCACCGCGACCGTGCGGCCCCGCACCCGCAGCCCGGCGACGGCAGCGGCCCGTGCCGCCGGGTCCAGCCCCGGCCGGACGGCGTCGGGGTCGGCCGGGTCGAGACCGGCCGCCGCGGCGAGGGCGCGGGCGGCGCCGTCGTCGTCGGGGGTGAGCAGGACCGGCGTGATCCCGGCCGCCGCCAGCTCCGACACCCCCGGGCGGGCCTCGGGGTGCGGCGCCCGGGGCAGCGCGAGCACGGCGCGGGCGCACCCGTCCCAGGCGACGACCAGGACCGCCCGGCCCTCGGCGACCGCCCGCTCCCGCTCCACCGACAACGGCGGTGGCAGCCGGATCCCGTGCTCGGCCAGCCAGTCCGGGCTGCCGAGCAGCACCGCGTGCGCGACGACGGTCGCGGTCGTGCCGCCGTCGTCCGGGCCGGGGTCCCGCAGCTCGGCCACCAGGCCGGACACCCCGAGCCCGGGCTGCTCGTCGGCCTCGGCGACGTCGGGCACCGGGCCGTCGACGGCCGCGGCCAGCGCCCGCGCCGCCGTGCGCAGGTCCGACCCGGGCCGCGCACCCGCGGCGACCGACGCGGCCAGCCTCAGCACCAGCGCCGGATCCTCGCCGCGGCCCGCGTGCACGGTGACCGTCCCGGGGGCGGTGCCGGTCAGCACGTCCGGCCCGGCCAGCGCGACGGTGTCCACCCGGCCCACGAGCCCCGGGCCGCCGGCGGACCCGGTCCAGCCCACCGGATCGCGACGGCCGGGCCACGGCGCCGGCAGCCGCACCGCGTCGCCGCCCGCCCGGTCCGCGGCCCGCAGCGCCGCCGGCAGCGCGGCCAGCAGCGGCAGCGGGCAGGCCCCGACCAGCACCGCGATCCCGGCCGGGACCGCGGCGGGCCACGGGGTGCCGGTGCCCGCCGCGAACGCGGTCACCGCGACCGCGATCAGCGCCGCGGGCGGGGTGAGCAGGGCGCTCCACCGGTCCGCGACGGTGCGCAGGCCCGCGCGGACCTCGTCGGCGTCCGCCCGCGTGTTCCCGCCGCGCGCGCCGGGTGGGCGCCCGGTGCGCTGCACCGCCGCCGCGACGACGGTCAGCACCGCGGCGACCCCGGGCAGCAGGACGGACCCGGCGAGCGGGTCGGTCGGGACCGGGACCGGTCCCGCGGGCGAGACCGCCGCGACGGCCTGCACCGCCGCCGACCACCCCAGCGCGGCGAGCACCGCCGCCGCGACGCCGGTCTCGGCGGTCACCGTGCCCTCCCGCAGGCCGCGTGCGGCGACGCGCAGGCCGGGTCCCCCTGTCGTCGCGACGACGGCGAGGGCGACCAGCAGGGCCACTGCAGCGCAGTGCGGGGCCCACGTCGCGCCGGCCAGTGCGGGGCCGGCGAGCGGCAGCAGCAGGGCGAGCAGGGCCGCCACCGCCCGCGCGGCGTCCCGCAGGACCGGACGCAACCGACGTCAGCTCCCCGGCGCGGTCGGGAGCGTGAACTCGCACGACCGCAGCACACCGCCGGAGCGGTAGTCGAGGAACAGCCGGTAGCTGCCCGGAGCGGGGACCGACACCGCGAACGCCACCCCGGGCCCGGAGCGGTCGGTGGCGGCCGCGCCGGTGATCTCGGGGCGGACGGGGAACCGGGCCAGGTCGCCCTGGCGGACCGCGGTCATCCGGCCGAACGCGCCGCCGTCGACGGGCTCGAGGTCGGTGACCGGGGTGCCGTCACGCCCGACGGTCGCGAACAGCCGGGACTCCCCGCCGGGGACCAGGGCGCCGTCGAGGCGGACCTGCTGGTCGCTGCCCCCGCAGAGCCCCGCCCGGTTCTCGGCCGGAAAGGTGAAGGCGCCGTAGGTGCCGGGGACGTGCAGGTCGGCCCCCAGGTCGAGGTGCGGGCCGCCGGTCGGGGTGAACCCGGCGTAGAGCCGCCAGACGCCCTGGCCGGGGAACCGCACGGGTGCCCGCCACACGCCGTCGGGACCTTGGGTGGCGCGCAGCCGCTGGTAGCCGGCGACGTCGCGACGCAGCACGGCGACGTCCATGACGCCCGAGCCGTCGGAGGGGGTGTCGAACCGGGTCACCGGGGCGCCGTCGGAGCCGGTCACGGTGAACGCGACCTCGGTCGGGTCGCGCCACGGGTAGACGATCCCGACCGGGGTCAGGGTGTAGCCGGCCGCGGTGCTGAGCACACCCCCCGCGCCGGTCGTCACGTCCCCGGTGGCCAGACCGGAGGCGAGGACACCGCCGTCGCCGCGCACGTCACCGGCGTCGGCCGGCGCACCGGCGGTCGGGGTCTCCACCCCGCTGCCCACCGCGCCGCCCACCGCGCCGCCCGCCGTCCAGGCCGCGGTGAACACCAGCACCGACGCGGCGCCGAACCCGGCGAGCCGGGCCGCGGCCGATCCACCGGTCCGCCCCATGCCCACCTCCTCCGTCGCGTCGTCCACGGGGTACAATGTCCGGGGGGCCGCCACGTTGCGCTCCGTGGAGCGCCGGACGCGGACGGTGATCACAGCGAGACGGGCGTCACCCGGCGCGGCGAGTGACCTGCGCGACACGTCATGCTGGTCGAATGGTCGCCGCCCCGTCGATGTCCGTTCACCCGCCCGTCACCGTGCCCGCCCCGGTGCCGGGTGTCGAGACGTCCCCGGGTGCCTCGGCGGAACGCCCGCCGTGGCCGGGCCGCGCGGTCACCTCCGGCGGGGTCACCCTGCACGTGCGCGAGACCCCCGGCTCCGCCGACGCCGACGCCGTCTACGTCCACGGTCTCGCCGGGTCGGCCACGAACTGGACCGACCTCGCCGGGCTCCTCGCGCCGCGGGCCACCGGCCTGTCGGTCGACCTGCCCGGGTTCGGGCTGTCCGAGCCGACCGCCGTCGCCGACTTCGGCCCGGACGGCATGGCGGACGCGCTGCTGTGCTGGCTGGCCGCGCGCGACCGCCCGGTGCACCTGGTCGGCAACTCCCTCGGCGGCGTGATCGCGACGACGGTGGCGGCCCGCCGTCCCGAGCTCGTCCGCAGCCTCACCCTGGTCTCGCCCGCGGTGCCGGACCGGCGCCCCGACCCGCGACGGCTGTCGGACCCGCGGATGGCGCTGGCCATGGTGCCGCTGCTCGGGCGCGGCGCACGCCGCGCGCTGGCACAGGAGCCGCTGCGTGCCAGGGCCGAGCGGATCGTGAAGGTCTGCTTCGCCGACCCGCAGCGCGGCTCCACCCGCCGGCTCGAGGAGCTGATCTCCGAGCACGAGCACCGCGCGACGCTGCCCTGGGCCGGCGCGGCGACCGACGGCGCCACCCGCGGCCTCCTCGGGCTGTGGGCCGGGCGCGAGATCTGGCGCCGGATGGCCCGGGTGCGGGTGCCGTCGCTGGTGGTGTGGGGCGAGCAGGACCGCATCGTGTCCCCGCGGCTGGCCGCGCGGACGGCGGCCACGCTGCCCGGGGCGCGGCTGCTGGTGCTGCCCCGCGCCGGGCACGTCGCGCAGATCGAGCGACCCGCGGCGGTGGCCGACGCCGTCGCCGCGCTGTGGGACGCGGTGCCGGTCGGAGCGGGTGCGGGAAGATGACGCGCACGTGGCGCGTTGAGACGCCCTGAGACCCGCACGCAACCCGCGAGGAGTGGACGAGATGGCGCTACCGCCACTGGTGGAGCCGGCAGCCGAGCTCACCAAGGAGGAGGTGGAGCGGTACAGCCGCCACCTCATCATTCCCGACGTCGGGATGGACGGGCAGAAGCGTCTGAAGAACGCGAAGGTGCTGGTCGTCGGCGCGGGCGGCCTCGGCTCTCCCGCCCTGCTGTACCTGGCCGCCGCCGGTGTCGGCACGCTCGGCATCGTCGAGTTCGACGTCGTCGACGAGTCGAACCTGCAGCGTCAGGTCATCCACGGGCAGTCCGACGTGGGCCGGCCGAAGGCCGAGTCGGCCCGCGACTCGATCCGCGAGGTCAACCCCTTCGTCGACGTCCGCCTGCACAACGAGCGCCTCACCAGCGAGAACGTGCTGGACGTCTTCCGGGACTACGACCTGATCCTGGACGGCACCGACAACTTCGCCACCCGGTACCTGGTGAACGACGCCGCGGTGCTGCTCGGCAAGCCCTACGTCTGGGGCTCGATCTTCCGTTTCGAGGGACAGGCCTCGGTCTTCTGGGAGGACGCCCCGAACGGGCAGGGCCTCAACTACCGCGACCTCTACCCCGAGCCGCCGCCGCCCGGGATGGTCCCGTCCTGCGCCGAGGGCGGCGTGCTGGGCGTGCTCTGCGCCTCGATCGGCTCGATCATGGTCAACGAGGCGATCAAGCTGCTCACCGGCATCGGTGAGCCGTTGCTCGGCCGCCTGGTGATCTACGACGCGCTGGAGACCACCTGGCGTCAGGTGAAGATCCGCAAGGACCCGGAGACGCCGAAGATCACCGAGCTGATCGACTACGAGGCGTTCTGCGGCACCGTGACGCAGGAGGCCCAGGACGCGGCCGCCGGCAGCACGATCACCGTCGGCGAGCTCAAGCAGATGATCGACGCGGGCAAGGACTTCCAGCTCATCGACGTCCGCGAGCCGCACGAGTACGAGATCGTGCGCATCCCGGGCTCGGTCCTGATCCCGAAGGACCGGATCCTGTCCGGTGCCGCGCTCTCGGAGATCGCCCAGGACAAGCCGGTCGTGCTGCACTGCAAGTCCGGCGGCCGGTCCGCCGAGGCCCTCGCCGCACTGCACAAGGCCGGGTTCCGCGACGCCGTCCACGTCGGCGGCGGGGTGCTGTCCTGGGTCAAGCAGATCGACCCGTCGCAGCCCACCTACTGACCACGGTCCGACCCGCTCCGCACTACACCGACGGCCGCCGTCACCGGTACACCCGGGACGGCGGCCGTCGCGGTTCCCGATGTGGCACAGGGTGACCGCTCATCGATCGCACGCGACCGTCCGAGTGAACATGGCCCGTTCGACCCTGCTGTTCGCCCGTTGGGCGAAACATTCCCACCGATCGCCGCGACATGGGGATGCACGCGATCGCCAGGATCGGGAGGACGCTCGGTGGACCACTCGTTGCGCACATGCGCCCTACAGGGGTGCGACGCACCGTTGGAGCCCACCGGAGACGTGTCCGGAGACCGTCCCCAGCGACGCTACTGCTCGGCCGCCCACCGGCTGGCGGCCCGCCAGGCCCGCCGGGCCGCGGCGCAGGCGGCGGGGGACCAGCAGCTCGCCGAGACGCTGCCGTGGCTGCGCGAGCCCGAGGCCGTCGAGGTCGACGAGCCCGTGGTGCCCGTCCAGCGGACGGCGACCCGGCTCGTCGCGGCGCGCCCGGCCGCGTCGTCGGGCCCGGACCGCCCCGGACCGTTGCGTGCCCCGCGCAGCCCGCTGCGGCACCGGCGCACGCTGGCCCTGATCGGCGCGACGGCCGTGCTCCTCGGCGGATACGCGCTGGCGACCTCGCCGTCGGTGACCGGGACCCCGGCGCCGCAGGACCGCACCGCCGACCAGTGGGCCGGGCAGGCCCGGATCGCGCTGGCGGCCCTCGACGACAAGCTCGGGACCCTCAACGCGAGCGAACGGACCTGGCAGGCGTCCGCGCACGAGACGGAGCGCACCCCGGTCGCGGTCGCCAAGCTGCAGCAGCAGCGCGACACCCTGCTCCAGCAGCGTGCCGCCCTGCAGTCCCAGCTGCAGGTCTACAGCTCCCGGCAGGACGCCGTGGACGCGCTGGCCGCCGCCGAGCAGCAGCTCGCCGAGATGGATCGGATCGTCGCCGCCCTGCCGCCCGCCACTCGTCGGACCCCCGACCAGATGGCCGCGGCCGCGTCGCTCGAGGAGCAGCGCGACCTGCGTGCCCGCAACCGCGACGCCTGTGCGGAGCGGCTGGCCGCCATCGACGACGGCATCGACCGGGCCCGCACCGCCCCCTGCCCGGCGACGGCGACGAGACCGAGAAGGTCTCCGACGACGTGCTGGCCCTCGCCCGCGGCGAGGACCCAGCGCCCCCGGAGCCGTCCGGCGTGCGCCGCAACCCCGAGGTCCTGGCCGGTGGCCGGGAGACCGGCGGGGACCGCGAGCGCGCCGACGTCGGTACCGCCGGGCCGCCCGACCCGCGGGGCCCGCTGGACGAGACCCGGCCGCGCGCCGAGGGGCCGGAGGGTGCCTCGGCCCGTGGCCCGGGCAGCGCAGCCGGCCGGGACGCGGGGCCGGGGGAGAAGCTGGGCGGTGCCGTGTCCCGTGCCGCCGACGGCGGCGCCAACCTGGCCGGCGGCGCGCCGAGCCCCGGGGATGGCGCTGGTTCCGGCGCTGGTTCCGGCGCCGGTTCCGACGCGGGGAAGAAGGCGAACCGGGCCGAGGTCGCACCGGCGTCGTCCGACGGGCCGGTGAAGAAGCTCGGCGACGGCGTCGGCGCCGCAGCACGGGGTGTCGGGGACGCCGCCGAGTCGGTGGGCAAGGGCGTCGACGACGTCGCGAGCGGGCTGACCGGGAAGAGGTCCGGCGGCTCCGGGGCCGGCGGCGGTTCCGGTTCCGGTTCAGGCTCCTCCGACGACGCTCTCCGCCCGTCCACCCCTGCTCCGCGGGAGGAGCCCGCCGCACCCGCCTCGCCCGCCTCGCAGGAGCGCGCCCTGCCCGCGCCCAGCGCGCCCGTGCTCAGCGCGCCCGCGTCGGACGCCCCGGCGGAGGGCGTCGGCACGGAGCGGTCGGCGGCGCAGGGGTCCGGCGGCTCCGGCGGCATCGTCACCGCCGTGGCCGGGCCCTACGTCGAGTCCGCCCTGGGACCGGAGGCGGCCGCGCCGGTGCTGGCGGAGGCCGACCGGCAGGCGGCCGAGCAGATGGCCGAGCGCACCGGGTCCTCCGGTTCGCGCTCCGGCGGCGGGTCGGAGGGGTCCGGCTCCAGCCAGTCCTCTGGCAGCTCTTCTGGCGACTCCTCGGACGGTTCCGGCTCGCGGTCGTCCGCCTCGCAGTCCTCCGACCGGGGTTCCGACCAGGGGTCCTCGGGCTCGCGGTCGTCCCGGTCGTCGGACTCGGGCTCGTCGAACTCGGGGTCGTGGGACTCGTCGTCGGATTCGGATTCGGGTTCGTCGGATTCGGGTTCGTCGCGTGGGGAGTCCTCGCGGAGCAGCGGCTCGGACGACTCCCGCTCCTCCTCGGACTCGGACTCGCGGTCGTCGGGCTCGGGATCCGGCTCGGACTCGGGATCCGGCTCGGACTCCGGCTCGGGTTCCGGCGGCGGCGGCTCCTGGTAGTGGAGTGTCTCCCGTGGCCGGCTCCGTGCGGAGCCGGCCACGCTGGTCGTGCGTGCGGGAGCCCTGATCGGCCCGCCGTTCACCCGATCGGTCGTGGCGCGACGCGCGGTTCGGGCGTGGCGTGACGAACGTGAGCCGGTGGCGCGGGTACCGTCCCCGCTGTGACCGCTGCCCGCACGCTCGCCACCGCGCCGGCCGCGAGCGTCCTGCCCGAGCACGTCCGCACCGCCTTCGGGGTGCGTGAGACGTCCCCCCGTCCCGTCGTGTGGGCGGGCCAGCGGGCCTGGCAGTGCGGGGAGGTGCTGCTGCGGCCGGTGTCCGACCACGTCGTCGCCGCCTGGTCGGCGACGGTCCTGGAGAACCTCGAGGTCGACGGTGTCCGCCTCGCCCGCCCCGTCCGCAGCTCGGACGGCCGGTGGGTCGTGGGCGGCTGGGCCGCGTCCCGGCACGTGCCCGGCGTCCCCGAGCCCCGGCACGACGAGGTCGTCGCCGCCTCGCTGCGGCTGCACGCCGCCACCGCGACCGTGCTGCGCCCGCGCCTGCTCGACGACCGCGACGACCTGTTGTCCCGGTCCGCCGCCGCCGCGTTCGGCGAGCGCCGGCTGGATCTGCACCCCGAGACCGGCGGCCGGCTGTTCGCCGAGCTCGCCGCGCACCGCCGCACGATCCGGCTGACGCCGCAGGTCGTGCACGGCGAGCTGTTCGGCGCCATGCTGTTCGACCCGACGGGGCGGCCCGCGGTACTCGACCTCGTGCCGTTCTGGCGGCCCGCGGAGTGGGCGGCGGCGGTCGTCGTCGTCGACGCGGTGGCCTGGGGCGGCGCCGACGAGGAGCTGGTCGAGCGCTGGTCGGAGCTGCCCGAGTGGCCGCAGTCGCTGCTGCGCGCGGTGCTCTACCGGCTGGCCCTGCACGCCCAGCACCCGGACGCGACGGCCGAGTCGCTGGCCGGGATCGAGCGGGTCGCGAGCCTGGTCAGCCGCCGGCTCTGAGGTGTCCGCTCCCGGCACGCTGCTGCTCACCGGAGCCGCGGGGAACATGGGGACGCTGCTGCGTCCCCGGCTGGCCCGCGACGGCCGGACCCTGCGCCTGTTCGACACCGCGGAGCTGCAGGCCGGCCCCGGCGAGCAGGTCCGCACCGGCTCGGTGACCGACCGGGACGCGGTCGCGGCCGCGACCGACGGGGCCGACGCCGTCGTCCATCTCGCCGGGATCAGCGGTGAGGCGGGCTGGGACGACATCCTGGCCGTCAACGTCGAGGGGACCCGCACCGTGCTCGACGCGGCGGTCGCCGCGGGGGTGCGGACCGTCGTGCTCGCCTCCAGCAACCACGCCGTGGGCTTCCGCACCCGCGACGACGGCGTCCCGCTGCCGGCGACCGTCGGGCACGCCCCGGACACCTACTACGGCTGGTCCAAGCACGCGATGGAGGGGCTGGGCAGGCTCTACCACGAGCGGTTCGGCCTGACCGTGGTCTCCGCGCGGATCGGCAGCTGCTTCCCGCGGCCGTCGAACGCCCGGATGCTCGCGACCTGGCTGTCCCCGGACGACGCCGCCCGCCTGGTCGAGGCGGCGCTCGACCCGGGCACCCGAGGGCACCACGTCGTGTGGGGCGTGTCGGCCAACACCCGTCGCTGGTGGTCGCTCGACGAGGGCGCCGCGATCGGCTACCACCCGCGCGACGACGCCGAGGTCCACGCCGCGGACCTGCTCGACGGCGCCCCGCCGGACCCGGCCGACCCGGTGCACCACCGGGTGGGCGGCGCGTTCTGCGACGCCCCGCTCGGCGTCCCGATGCGCTGAGGCGGCTCACAGCCGTCGCGGCTCCCGTGTGAGATAAGCGTTGCGGGGGTGTCACGTGGGGCCACCCGTCGGAAACTGGGGCTCCCTAGCGTCGTCGACGACGTGACCGCCGGCGATCAGGAGACCGATCCGTGACCACCACCTCCACCCCGGGGCGCCGCATCGGCGGCCGTTGGATCGACCACTGGGACCCCGAGGACGAGGGGTTCTGGCAGCGGACCGGCTCGGCCATCGCCCGTCGCAACCTCTGGCAGTCGATCTTCTCCGAGCACATCGGCTTCTCGATCTGGACGATCTGGTCGGTCCTCGTGCTGTTCATGGGCCCGGAGTACGGGTTCACCGCGGCACAGAAGTTCTTCCTGGTCGCGGTGCCGACACTGGTCGGGTCGATCCTGCGGTTGCCCTACACCTTCGCCGTCGCCCGCTTCGGCGGCCGCAACTGGACGATCTTCGCGGCGTCGCTGCTGATCGTGCCCACGATCCTGGCGATGGTGGTGCTGGAGCCGGGCGTGTCGTACACGACGCTGCTGGTCGTCGCCGCGGTCGCCGGCGTCGGTGGCGGGAACTTCGCGTCCTCGATGGCGAACATCAACGCGTTCTTCCCGGAGAAGGAGAAGGGCTGGGCGCTGGGCCTCAACGCGGGCGGTGGAAACCTCGGTGTGCCGGTCGCGCAGCTGCTCGGCCTGCTCGTCATCGCCACCCTCGGTGCGGGCTACCCGCGGGTGCTGCTGGCGATCTACCTGCCGTTCATCGTCATCTCGGCGTTCCTCGCCTGGAAGCGGATGCACAACATCGCCGCGATGTCCAACGACACCGGCGCCTTCACCGAGGCCTGCCGCGACCGCCAGACCTGGATCATGTCGTTCCTCTACATCGGGACGTTCGGGTCGTTCATCGGCTACTCGTCCGCGTTCGGCCTCGTCCTGCAGAACCAGTTCGACCGGACCCCGCTGCAGGCCGCCGCGGTCACCTTCATCGGCCCGCTCATCGGGTCGCTGATCCGGCCCTACGGCGGCAAGCTCGCCGACCGGTTCGGCGGCGCCGTGGTCACCCTGTGGAACTTCGTCGGCATGGCCGTCGCCACCCTGGTGATCATCTTCGCCTCGGGGATCGAGTCGCTGACGCTGTTCACCATCGGCTTCATCGCCCTGTTCACGCTCTCCGGTGTCGGCAACGGGTCGACCTACAAGATGATCCCGGCGATCTTCACCGGCCGGGCCCGCGTCGCGATCGCCGGGGGCGCGGACCGCGAGACCTCCTTCAACACCGCGCGACGGCTGTCCGGCGCCGTCATCGGCATCGCCGGCGCGGTCGGCGCGCTGGGCGGGTTGTTCATCAACCTCGCCTTCCGCCAGTCGTTCATGACGGTCCAGTCCGGCACGCCCGCGTTCTGGAGCTTCCTGGTCTTCTACGTCCTGTGCATCGGCGTCACCTGGGCCGTGTACCTGCGGCCGCGCCCGGCCCTGGTCGGGAGCACCGACGCCGCCGCGATGGCCCGGGTCTGAGCCGTGGGTCCGGACGACCGGACCGCCACCCACTGCCCGTACTGCGCCCTGCAGTGCGGGCAGTGGGTCGGCCCGTCCGGCGAGGTCGACGCCCGTGAGTTCCCGACCAACGCCGGGGGCATGTGCCAGAAGGGCTGGACCTCCGGCGCTCTGCTCACCCATCCGCAACGCCTGACGTCGCCGCTGGTCAGAGCCTCGCGCGACACCGGGTTCGTCGAGACCGGCTGGGACGACGCCCTGGCCGGCGTCGCCACGAGGCTCGCCGCGCTGCGTGCCGAGCACGGGCCGGACTCGGTCGCGGTGTTCGGTGCGGGCGGGCTGACCAACGAGAAGGCCTACCTGCTCGGCAAGTTCGCCCGGGTCGCGCTGGGCACCAGCCAGATCGACTACAACGGCCGGTTCTGCATGTCCTCGGCCGCCGCCGCGGGCAACCGGGCCTTCGGCGTCGACCGTGGGCTGCCGTTCCCGGTCACCGACCTCGACGACGCCGAGCTGGTCGTCCTCGCCGGGGCGAACGTCGCCGAGACCATGCCGCCGCTGATGTCGCACCTGACCGCGGCGCGACTGGTCGTCGTCGACCCGCGGCGCACCCCGACCGCGGAGCGCGCGCTCGCCTCCGGGGGGCTGCACCTGGCGCCGCGCCCGGGCACGGACCTGGTCCTGGCGCTGGGGATGCTGCACGCCGCCGTCGTCGACGGGCACCTCGATCTGTCCTACGTGGACGAACGCACGACCGGCTTCGGCGACGTCTGGGCGATCGCCTCGCAGTGGTGGCCCGAGCGCGCGGAGCGGGTCTGCGGGGTCGCCGCCACCGACATGCGCACCGTCGTGCGGTGGCTCGCGGAGTCCACACGGCGCTACGTGCTCACCGCGCGCGGTGCCGAGCAGCACGCGCACGGCGTCGACACCGTCGCGGCGTGGATCAACCTGTCGCTGGCGCTCGGCCTGCCCGGCCGCCCCGGCTCCGGGTTCGGGACGATCACCGGGCAGGGCAACGGCCAGGGCGGGCGCGAGCACGGCCAGAAGTCCGACCAGCTGCCCGGCTACCGGCACATCACCGACCCGGCCGCCCGCGCGCACGTCGCGCAGGTGTGGGGGGTGCCGGAGCCCTCGATCCCCGGGCCCGGCCGCAGCGCCGTCGAGCTCCTCGACGCCCTCGGCCGCCCCGGCGGTCCGCGTGCGCTGCTGGTGTTCGGCTCGAACGTGCTCGTCTCCGCGCCCGACGCCCGCGCCGTCGCCGAGCGGCTCGACGGGCTGGACCTGCTCGTCGTCGCCGACGTGCTGCCCGGTGAGACCGCGATGCGCGCCGACGTCCTGCTCCCGGTCGCCCAGTGGGCCGAGGAGGAGGGGACCATGACCAACCTGGAGGGACGGGTGCTGCGCCGCCGTCGCGCGCTCGCCCCGCCGCCCGGGGTGCGCACCGACCTGGAGGTGATCGCCGGGCTGGCCGCGGCCCTCGACGCGCCGGGGGAGTTCCCCGCCGACCCGCGGACCGTGTTCGACGAGCTGCGGCGCGCCTCGGCCGGCGGCGTCGCCGACTACGCGGGCGTGTCCTACGACCGGCTCGACGCGGGGGAGGCCCTGCACTGGCCGGTCCCCGCCGACGACCATCCCGGCACCCCGCGGCTGTTCACCGAGCGTTTCGGCCACCCCGACGGACGCGCCCGGATGCTGCCGGTCGACCACGTCGAACCGGACGAGGCCGTCGACGACGGGTTCCCGCTGACCGTGACGACCGGCCGGGTGCTGGTGCACTACCAGTCCGGCGCGCAGACCCGCCGGGTCGCCGAGCTGGCGGAGGTGTCGCCGGAGGTGTTCGTCGAGGTGCACCCGGACACCGCCGCCCGGCACGGTCTCGGCGACGGCGACCTGGCCGACGTCGTGTCCCGCCGCGGTACGACGACGGCGCGCGTCCGCTGCGTCGCCACGCTGCGCCCGGACACGATGTTCCTGCCCTTCCACTTCGGCGGCGTGGGGGCGGCGAACAACGTCACCAACCCGGCCCTGGACCCGGTGAGCCGGATGCCGGAGTTCAAGGTGGCCGCGGTGCGGCTGAAACCCGCCGGGACCAGGCGGGACACCACCGCCGGAGCCGCCGACACCGCCGGAGCCGCGACCGACGGCCTTGCCCCGGCGCTCACGGTGGGCGCAGGGGCCGCCGCCCGAGCGGGCCGGTCCGCGCGCTGATCCGTCGTTCGCGCGCGTCCGGACGCGCGCGAACCGCGGATCACCGCGCGGGCCGCGGATCACCCACGGCGGGTGGTGCCTGCGGCGGTCGAACCCCTGGTGGCCGCGGCACCCGGCACGGGCTCCGCCGCACCTCGCACGGTCTCGGCCCCCTCGTCGGTCCCGGCACGGGCGCCGAGGTGGGCGAACCCGTGCGGGGTCCCGGCTCACGGTCTGCGCCCGCCGAGAATGAGGACCTCGTAACGCCCGTGCAATGGCGGGCGTTCCCCCCGTAACCCCCCGTTCCTACCGTCGATGGCATGAGCAGGGGCGTGGTGGTGATCGGGCACGGCATGGTGGGTGCCCGTTTCGTGGAGGAGGTCCGCCGGCGCGACCCCGACGGCGAGCGGGTGTCGCTCACCGTCCTCGGCGCGGAGTCCCGCCCTGCGTACAACCGGGTGCTGCTGTCCACCGTGCTCGCCGGCGGGCTGCGACCCGCCATGGTCGCGCTCCCGGTCGTCGACGGCGTCGACCTGCACACCGGTGTCGCGGCGACCGGGATTGACCGGGCCGCGCGCGTCGTCCACGCCGCCGACGGCACCACCCACCCCTACGACGAACTGGTCCTCGCCACCGGCTGCCGGGCCTGGCTCCCGCCGGTCGACGGCCTCGCCGACGCGGCCGACCGTGACGCGCCCACCCACGGTGTGAGTCTGTTCCGCGATCTCGACGACTGCGAGCGCATCCTCGACGCGGCGGTGCCGGGTGCACGGATCGCCGTCGTCGGGGGCGGGCTGCTCGGGGTCGAGGCCGCCCGCGGGCTCGCCGGACGCGGCGTCGCCGTCACCCTGGTGCACCCGCGCACCCACCTGATGGAACGCCAGCTCGACCCGGGCGCCGGCGACGTGCTCGCGACCGCGCTGCGCGGGCTCGGCGTCGACGTCCGCTGCGGGGTCGGGGCCAAGGCCTGGGATCCCGACACCGGTCTGGACTGCGACGACGGTTCCCGGGTCGCCGCGGACCACGTCGTCGCCGCCGGGGTGCGCGCGAACACCGGGCTGGCCGCCGACGCCGGGCTCGCGGTCGACCGCGGGATCCTCGTCGACGACCGCCTCGCCACCGACGACGGCCGGGTGCACGCCGTCGGCGACTGTGCCCAGCACGCCGGCGCCCCGGGCGGGCTCGTGCAGTCCGGCTGGGAGCAGGCCGCCGTCCTCGCCGACCTGCTGACCGGCACCGACCCCGCCGCGCGCTACCGCGGCACCCGCCCGGTCACCCGGCTCAAGGCCCGCGGCATCGACCTCGCCGCCCTCGGCGACCCCACCGCGGGCGACGAGGAGCTGCGTGTCTCCGACCCACGCCGCGGCCGCTACGGCGTGCTCGCGCTGCGCGACGACCGCGTCGTCGGGGCCGTCCTCATGGGACTCCCCGACGCCGCGGCAATGATCACCGAGCTCTACGACTCCGGCGCCCCGGCCCCCGAGGACAGGCTCGCGCTGCTGCTCGGCCGGGCCCTGCCGGGGGAGGCGTCCTCCGCCACCGACCCCGGCCGCATGCCGGGCACCGCCGTGGTCTGCCGCTGCAACAGCGTCACCAAGAACACCCTGGTCAGCGCCTGGCGAGCGGGCGCCCACGACGTCGACGCGCTCTCGCGGCGCACCCGGGCCGCCACCGGCTGCGGGAGCTGCCGCGACGTCGTCTGCGGGATCCGGGACTGGCTGGCCGAGGCCGATCCGCCGGAGCCCCAGGTCGCCTGACGCCCCGTCCGCTGGGCACCGAATGTAGTCGTTCCGCTCCAGTGGGTGCCCTGCCCGATCTACCATCCCGGGTGGACGGTGACCGGGAGGTACAGCGTGGGCTCGAGCAGACGGACGTCGGACATCGTGCGGTTCTGGCGGGCCGTCGAGTTGTTCGACGTGCAGAAGGTGCCCGATCCGGTGCGGGACCGGCCGCGGGTGGTTGTCGACGTCGCCTCGGATGGACTGTTGCCGTGGCAACCCGAGCACCCGGTGCAACAACGGCCGATCCGGTCCGAGTACGAATGGTGCTACACCGTCTACCTCGGTCTGTACGAGGTCGCCCGAGTGGTGGGCCAGCTCTGTTCGGTGTTCGGTCCCGAGTCGCCCTACACCGCCGGCACCCGAGGGCAGGGCGTCACGTCCGCGGTCATGGCTTTTGCCGTCGGCCCGGACGGGGTCATCGGGCCGGACACCCCGGTGCTGTCCAGCGCCGCGTGGGCCACCGGCAGGCTCCGTTCCCAGGGCCGGGTTCAGCGCAATGGCTCGACGGTCTGGCACGGGAGCAGGGTGCGCTCCGGCGGGCGTTGACCGGGTTGAGCAACCCTCCCGTCGTGCCACCCGCGTCCGCCGTTCCGCCGGCGGGGGACAGCGAGCAAACTGCCCGGTCGGCCGCCTCGCGTGCGGGTGCCGCAGTCCGCACGCAGGTCACCTCTGCGGCTCGCGATGCGCTCGACGAGGGGGCCAAGTCCGCCGGCACCGGGGTCGACGGGATCGTCACCGCGGCGATGGGGGCGCTCGTGGGACCCATGGTCGGGACGATCGCGGGGCCCCTGATCGGCACCATCGCCGGAGGAGCGGCCGGGAAGTTCGTGGAGAAGGTGCTCACTGCACGCCGGGCAGCCGAGCCGCGCGGGGACACCGCGCCCGCCGGCGGCTCGGCCGTACCGACGCCCGTCCACCGGGTCACCATGCACGACCTGACCGCGACGGAACTGACCGAGCTCGTGGGGGACCTTTCCGCCGCGCTCGGCACCGCGGATGTCCTGCGGCCGGCCGGAATCCGGGTCGAGTGCTGGCAGCGGCGACGGCGTCCCGACAGCCCGGCGCGGCCGCTGGAGGCGCCCATGCTCAACAGCATGATCGCCGACGACCTGGACGGGATCGCGGCGTTGCTGAGCGACGGCGGGGCAGGCCGCGCGTTGCGGGACTACCTCACGGCCGACGCCCACATCGATGACAAGCGGCGCCGTGACGTGCAGGACCACCGTGACGAAGTCCTGAAGTTGGTCGCCCCTGACTGCAAGCCCGCGGGCCGGTGGCCGACGGAGACCGACCGCCCCCTGGCGATGGCACAGCAGTTCGCCGTCGACGCGATCCATGCCGAGCTGTCCAACTCGTCAGGGCTGTTCGCGGTCAACGGCCCACCCGGAACGGGCAAGACCACGCTGATCCGCGACCTTATCGCCGCGCTGGTGGTCGACCGGGCGAAGGTCCTCGCCACCCTCGAACGGCCCTCCGACGGATTCGGCGGCGTACTGACCTACGACGACGGGGAGAAGCTTCGCGAGGTCGATCTGCTGCGGTCCGAGCTGACAGGTTTCGAGGTGGTCGTCGCGACGAACGGCAACGACGCGGCGAAGAACATTACCCACGAGATCCCAGGGGCGAAGGCGGTGGCCGCGGAGTTCGATGCGCGTGACCGGTGTGACTACTTTGCCGAGCTCGCCGACGATCTGCTCGAAGGCCCGTCCTGGGGACTCGTCGCCGCGGCGCTGGGCAACCGGAGCAACAACCGTGCCTTCACCAGCAGAGTCCTGCACGGCGACGGAGCGCCCCGCCCCAAGGGAGGCGCGCCGGCGCCCCGGCGGGTCGGCCTTCTGGACCGGTTGACAACGGGCTCGGCGTCGGGACCGTCCTGGTCCGAGGCCCGCCGACGGTTCCGGGCGGCCTGCGATGAGGTCGCCCGACGTACGGAAGCCCAGACAGCGGTCGCGGCTGCCGTCTCCGCTCTGCCGGAGCTGCGCGACACGACGACGTCGGTCGAAGGGGAGCTGCGAGCCCAGGGCGAGACCGTCGCGGCGCGCCGCGGGGAGGAACGGACGGCGGCCGACCAGGCATCCCGGCTGCGAGCTCGGCTCGACGACGCCACGGCCGATCTCGATCGTCACGGTGCGGGCAAGCCCGGTTTCTGGGACTCCCTGGTCAGCATGTGGGCGGTTCGACGCAGCTGGTACGCCGACGGCGTCGAGCTACGTGGACGGCAGCGGACCGCGCGAGAGCAGTGGGAAGCCGCGGAGACCGGGCTCGACGCGGCCCGGGCCGCGACCGCGCAGGCCGAACAGCAGCTGGCCAGGCTCGACCGGAAGCACGCGACGATGCGGGGCGATCTCGCGCGCGCCGAGGAGATCGTGCGTACGGCGCCGACGCTGCCGCCCGACGCCGACGACGCGGAGTTCGAGATGACCGCCCCCTGGGCGGATCCGGAACTGGACCGGGCGCGGTCGGAGCTGTTCCTCGCGGCACTGACCCTGCACAAGGCATTCGTCCTGGGTACGCCGACCCGGTTCCGGCGCATCCTCGCCACCGCCGGCCGGGTACTCGCGGGCCCGGGCGGGATGCCACCCGCAGCGGTTCTTGCGGCTTGGCAAGGGCTGTTCCTCACCGTCCCCGTAGTCTCCACGACCTTCGCGTCGTTGCCGCGCCTCTTCGATCGCGTCGACGTCGATGCGCTCGGTTGGCTGGTGGTCGACGAGGCCGGCCAGGCGACCGTGCAGTCGGTGGTCGGGGGGCTGTCACGCTGTCGGCGCGCGGTGATCATCGGCGATCCGATGCAGCTGGAACCGATCGTGACCACTCCCCGCCCGGCCCAACGTGCTCTGGCTCGCCACTTCGCCGTCGACGAGCAGTGGCTCCCCGATGCGCGCTCCGCGCAGACCGCCGCCGACCGGCTCAACCGGTTCGGCCGGCGGCTGCCCCCGCGGGACCCGACGGCAGCCCGGGCGATCGACGACTGGATCGGCGCCCCGCTACGCGTCCACCGGCGGTGCGACCGGCCGATGTTCGACATCGCCAACAAGATCGCCTATGGCCACGCCCCGATGGTGTTCGGCACCCCGCAACGGAACGAGGAATTCCCCTTGCCGAGCGTGTGGTTCGACGTCCGCGGCCAGGCGCGGGGACATGTCGTCGAGGAGGAGATCGACATGCTCGCCGACGTTGTCGCGAAGCTCCGGAGGGAGCTGCCGGTCTCCGGGATCCGCGTCGTCACGCCGTTCACCGATGTCCGGCGAGCTGCAGCCGGTCGGCTCCGCCGTGACGCGAAGCGGTTGGAGGACGAGTCGATGAAGGAGGAACTGGTGAAGGTCGGCACCCTCCACTCGGTGCAGGGTATCGAAGCCGAAGCCGTGGTCCTAGTGCTCGGTGGCGGTCCTGAGGGCGCCCGCAGGTGGGTCACCTCGGCGCCGAATCTGGTCAACGTCGCTGTGACCCGGGCGCAGCGTTGCTTCTGTGTTATCGGGGACCGCCAGGCCTGGTCGGCGCTGCCCTACCTGTCGACAGCCGCGGACCACCTCGGCGTCCGCTGATGACGAGCCCGCATCTCACACCGGGACGCCACCCGGAATGAGGACCTCGTAACGGCGCTGCAATCGCGCACAGTCCCCGTGTAATCCCGCGTTCCTACCGTCGTTCCCGACCGATCGTGACGGAGGAGATGCACATGAGCCGCCACCTGGTGGTCGTCGGGAACGGCATGGTCGGCCACCGCCTGGTCGCCGCCGTCCGGGACCGTGACACCGCGGGGGACTGGGAGATCACCGTCCTCGGCGAGGAGACCCGCCGCGCCTACGACCGGGTCGCCCTGTCCTCCTACGTGGACGGCAAGTCGGAGGAGGAGCTGCGCCTCGACGACGACGACCTGCGCAGCGACCCGCTCGTCACCTACCACCTCGGCGACGCCGTGGCTTCGATCGACCGCGACGCCCGCCGCGTCACCACCGCGTCCGGCCGCACCCTGGCCTACGACGCGCTGGTGCTCGCCACCGGCTCGTACCCGTTCGTCCCGCCGGTACCCGGCAAGGACCTGCCCGGCTGCTTCGTCTACCGCACCCTCGACGACCTCGACGCGATCAAGGCTGCCGCCGCGGCGGCCGCCGACGACCCGGCCCGCAAGGGGCGGCCGTCGGCGATCGTCGTCGGCGGCGGGCTGCTCGGCCTGGAGGCGGCCCGCGCGATGCGGCTGCTCGGGCTGTCGCCGCAGGTCGTCGAGATCGCGCCGCGGCTGATGCCGGTCCAGGTCGACGAGGGCGGCGGCGCACTGCTCAAGCGGCTGGTCACCGCCCAGGGCATCGCCGTGCGGACCGGGGTGTCGCTGTCCGCGGTGTCCGCCGACCGCGGCCGGCTCGTCGGAGCCCTGTCCGACGGCGTCGAGCTCGACGCCGACCTCGTCGTCTTCTCCGCGGGCATCCGCGCCTCCGACCAGCTCGCCCGCGACTGCGGCCTGCCGGTCGGCGAACGCGGCGGGGTCTGGGTCGACGACCGCTGCCGCACCTCCGACGACGCCGTGTGGGCGATCGGCGAGTGCGCCGCCCTGGAGGGCCGCACCTACGGCCTGGTCGCGCCCGGCTACGCGATGGCCGAGGTCGTCGCGGACCGGCTGCTAGGCGGGCGGGCCCGGATGACGCCCGAGGAGCTGGACATGTCCACCCAGCTCAAGCTGCTCGGCGTCGACGTCGCGAGCTTCGGCGACGCGCACGCCACGACCGAGGGCGCGCTGGAGATCGTCGTCAACGATCCGGTCGAGGGCACCTACTCCAAGCTGGTCGTGTCCGACGACGCGTCAACGCTGCTCGGCGGAGTCCTGGTCGGCGACGCCTCGCGCTACGGCTCGCTGCGCCCGCTGGTCGGGTCCCCGCTGCCCGACGACCCGGTCACCCTCATCTCGAAGGGCGGGTCCGAGCCCGACGCGTCGGCGCTGCCGGACTCCGCACAGATCTGCTCGTGCAACGCCGTCACCAAGGGCACGCTGTGTGCCGCGATCGCCGACGGTGCGCACACCGTGCCGGAGCTGAAGGCGTGCACCCGCGCGGGCACCACCTGCGGCTCGTGCGTCCCGGCGCTGGCCCGGATCCTGGAA
Source organism: Pseudonocardia sp. EV170527-09 (assembly GCF_008369905.1). Taxonomy (NCBI): domain Bacteria; kingdom Bacillati; phylum Actinomycetota; class Actinomycetes; order Pseudonocardiales; family Pseudonocardiaceae; genus Pseudonocardia; species Pseudonocardia sp. EV170527-09. Next base: position 51,362 of record NZ_VRMC01000008.1, on the reverse strand, counting down.
CAGCAGGGCGTCGAGGTCTCGAAGGCCCTGTGCGAGCACTTCGACCACTCCCGCGCGGAGCTGTTCGAGATCGTCGCCGGGGCCGGCATCCGGTCGTTCTCCGACCTGGTCGCCCGCTTCGGCCGCGGCTCGGGCTGCGACATCTGCAAGCCGGTGGTCGGGTCCATCCTCGCGTCGCTCTACAACGAGCACGTCCTCGACGGTGAGCGCGCGACGCTGCAGGACACCAACGACCACTTCCTCGCCAACATGCAGCGCAACGGCACCTACTCGGTGGTTCCGCGGATCGCCGGTGGCGAGGTGACCCCCGAGGGCCTGATCGTGATCGGCGAGGTCGCCCGCGACTTCGGGCTCTACACCAAGATCACCGGCGGGCAGCGGATCGACATGTTCGGCGCCCGCGTCGAGGACCTCCCCGCGATCTGGCGACGCCTGGTCGACGCCGGGTTCGAGTCCGGGCACGCCTACGGCAAGTCGCTGCGCACCGTGAAGTCCTGCGTCGGCACGACGTGGTGCCGCTACGGCGTGCAGGACTCGGTGGGCCTCGCCGTCGAGCTGGAGCTGCGCTACCGCGGGCTGCGCAGCCCGCACAAGCTCAAGTCCGGCGTCTCCGGCTGTGCACGCGAGTGCGCCGAGGCCCGCTCCAAGGACTTCGGCGTGATCGCCACCGAGCACGGCTGGAACCTCTACGTCGGCGGCAACGGCGGCTTCACCCCGCGTCACGCCGAGCTGCTCGTCTCCGACGTCGACACCGAGACGCTCGTGCGCACCATCGACCGGTTCCTGATGTTCTACGTCCGCACCGCCGAGCGGCTGCAGCGCACCGCGCCGTGGATCGAGGCGATGGAGGGTGGGCTGGACCACCTGCGCGCGGTGATCGTCGAGGACTCGCTCGGCATCTGTGCCGAGCTCGACGCCGCGATGGCCCGCCACGTCGACTCCTACGCCGACGAGTGGGCCGGCGTCCTGGCCGACCCGCAGAAGCTGGAGCGGTTCGTGTCCTTCGTCAACGCGCCCGACACCCCCGACCCCACCGTCCGCTTCGTCGAGGAGCGCGGACAGAACGTCCCCGCCCCCGGCCGTCCCGACGAGCCCGTCCTGATCGGCCTCCCGGAGGTGTCCTCCCGATGAGCACCCAGCTCGACGCGTCCACCACCACCAGCACCAGCACCACCACCAGCACCACCGGGACCGGCGCGACCACGACCGCCGCGCCCGCCCCGGCCGGGACCGAGCCCACCGGCTGGCTCACGGTCTGCCCGGTGGAGCGGGTCCAGCCCGGCCGGGGGGTCGCCGCGCTCGTCGGCGACACCCAGGTCGCGTTGTTCCGTCTCGCCGACGGCTCGGTGTACGCGCTGGGCAACATCGACCCGTTCACCGGGGCCGCGGTCGTCTCCCGCGGCATCGTCGGCGACCGTGGCGGCGAGCCGACCGTCGCCTCGCCGCTGTACAAGCAGGTCTTCGCCCTGCGCGACGGCCGCTGCCTGGCGGGTGCCGACGAGGGCGACGCTGTGAGCCTGCCCGCGTTCGTGGTCCGGGTGATGGGCGAGGAGCTGCAGGTCGGGCTACGGTGAACGCCCCTTCCCGTACCGTCGTGCCCACCACCACCCGCGACGCTCCCGGCCATCTCCGCGCGTCCTCCGCGCCGGCCGGCCGGGACATCGGAGGAACGGAGAACCGGTGACCCGATCCGCCGCACGAGACGTCGCCGCCGCGCCCGACGCGGCGGCGGTGCCACCGCTGGCCGGGTTCACCGTCGGGATCACCGCGGCCCGGCGCGCCGAGGAGCTGGCCACGATGCTGGAGCGCCGCGGCGCCACCATCCAGCACGGGCCCGCGCTGCGCATCGTGGCGCTCGCCGACGACGCCGACCTGGAGAACCGCACCCGCGAGCTCGTCGCGGCACCACCGGACATCACCGTCGCGACCACCGGGATCGGCTACCGCGGCTGGATCGAGGCCGCCGACGGCTGGGGGCTGGGCGAGGAGCTGCTCGCCGCGCTCGGCCGGTCGGAGATGCTGGCCCGCGGGCCCAAGGCGCGCGGCGCGATCCGCGCCTCGGGCCTGGTCGACGCCTGGTCCCCGGAGTCGGAGTCCACCGCCGAGGTGCTGGAGCACCTGCTCGACCGCGGCGTCGAGGGGACCCGGATCGCGGTGCAGCTGCACGGCGAGCCGCTGCCCGACGTCGTCGACGCGCTGGAGATGGCGGGCGCCGAGGTCGTGACGGTGCCGGTCTACCGGTGGGCACCGCCGCTGGACCTCGCCCCGTTGGACCGGTTGATCGACACCACCCTGACCGGCGGGATCGACGTCCTGGCGTTCACCAGCGCCCCCGCCGCGGCCGGGATCCTCGCCCGTGCCGGGGAGCGGGGTCTGCGCGAGGACCTCCTCACCGCGCTGCGCGGCCCCGTGCTGGCGCTGTGCGTCGGCCCGGTCACCGCGGCACCGCTGGAGGCGCTCGACGTGCCGACCGTGCAGCCGCAGCGCTCCCGGCTCGGCGCGATGGTGCGGACCTGTGAGTCCGTCGCCCCGGCCCGTGCCCGCAGGCTCCCGGTCGGCGGCCACCAGCTGGAGCTGCGCGGACACGCGGTGCTCGTCGACGGCAGGTTCTGCCCGCTCCCGCCGACGCCCATGGCGCTGCTGCGGCTGCTCGCCAGGCGGCCCGGCCGGGTCGTGTCCCGCGCCGAGCTGCTCGCCGCGCAGCCCGGTGGGGCGGGCGACGAGCACGCCGTCGAGAACGCCATCGCCCGGCTCCGCGCCGCACTCGGTGTCCCCGGCCTGGTGCAGACCGTGGTGCGCCGCGGCTACCGGCTCGCACTGGAACCCGAGCACGGCGCGCACTGCGCCGAGGACCCGGAGGTGACCCGGTGACCGGACTCCCGCTGCTGCTCGTCGCGCACGGGTCGCGCTCCGACGCCGCCGACGCGGTGATCCGGTCGCTCGCCGAGGCCGTCGCCGCACGCGGCCCGCAGGTCGAGATCTGCTACGTCGCCGTCCGCGGTCCGAAGGTCGTCGATGCCGTGATCGGGTTGCAGGACCGCGGCCACGACGGCGCCGTCGTCGTCCCAGCGTTCCTCGCCGCCGGCTACCACGTGCGCACCGACCTGCCCGCCCAGCTCGCCGAGGCCGGCGCCGACCCGGCCCGGTTCGCGGTGACCCGCTCCATGGGGCCCGACCCGCTGCTCGCCGCCGCGGCCCTGGACCGGCTGCGCACGGCCGGCTACCGCGACGGCGACGCCGTCGTCCTCGCCGCCGCCGGCTCGTCGGACCCGTCCGCGGTCGCCCAGGTGCACGCGAGCGCCGGGATGCTCGCCCGCCGGGTCGGCCGTCCGGTCCCGGTCGGGTTCGCCGCCACCGGCAGCCCGTCGGTGGCCGAGCTGGTCGCCCGGCTGCACGACGCCGGGGAGCGGCGGGTCGCGGTCGCGTCCTGGCTGCTGGCACCCGGTGTCTTCCAGACACGGCTGCTCGGATCGGGCGCCGACGTCGTCGCCGACCCGCTGGGCGTGCACGACGACGTGGTCGCCGCCGTCCTCAAGCGCTACGCCGCCGGGGCCGCCGCGGTGCTCGCCGCCTGACCGTGCCCCGGCCCGACCCGGACCTGGTCGCCCGGCTGCGGGCGGCGGGCTGCGTGTTCGCCGAGGACGAGGCGGCGCTGCTCGCGACCGCGGCCGACGGCCCGGAGCGGGAGGCACTCGTACGGCGTCGTATCGCCGGTGAACCGCTGGAACACGTCCTGGGCCGGGTGGACTTCGACGGGCTGAGGGTGCGGATCACCCCCGGGGTGTTCGTGCCGCGCCGTCGCAGCGAGGCACTGGCGCACGCGGCCGTCGCCGCGCTGCCGGACCTCGCTCCCGGGCACCGACCGCTGGTGGTCGACCTCTGCTGCGGCTGCGGCGCGCTGGGCCTCGCCGTCGCCCGCCGGGCCGCCGCTGACGGTCACGCCGCCGACCCCCGCGCCGTCGATCTCCATGCCGCGGACGCCGACCCGGTCGCCACCGCCTGTGCCGCGGCGAACCTGGCCGGGATCGGGACGGTGCACACGGGGGACCTGTTCGCCGCGCTCCCCGGCCGGCTGCGGGGCCGGGTCGACGTGCTCGTCGCGAACACCCCCTACGTGCCCAGCGGCGCGATCGCGTCGATGCCCCCGGAGGCCCGCGACCACGAGCCCCGCGCCGTGCTCGACGGCGGCGCCGACGGCCTCGGCCCGGCCCGCCGCGTCGCCGCCGGGGCGGGGGAGTGGCTCGCTCCGGGCGGGACGCTGCTGATCGAGACCGGCACAGCACAGGCGCCGGTGCTGGCCGAGGTGTTCACCGCGCACGGCCTCTCCGCCCGGATCGGCACCGACGACGACCGCGGCGCGACCTGGGTGCAGGGCCGCGCTCCCCGCTGACCGGGGTATCAGGCGTCGCTCTGCTCTGCTCACCCTGCGCATCACCGTCCCGGCACCATCGGGAGTCGCACAGTCGTGGTCGCGTCCACGGGTTCGCGACTCCCGGTGCTCCGGAGGGGAACCCGGCTGCTGCCACGGCCGGGCCCGGGAAGATCCTCAGGATCGAGGGTCGGCGGCGACGGCGGGCACCCGGGACACGCTGCTGGGTTACCGGGACGGGGCGATGCTCGTCGCCGGCACCCGCCTGTTCGACGACGAGGCGCTGCGCCCCCGGAGGTGCCGCTGGGCGCGTTCGTCGCCGCGGGGTCCGCCCCGCTCGACGCCCAGCGCGCGCTGGCCACGGTGAACGCCTACGTCGTGGCCGGGATCGGCGCGCGCCGTGGCGGGTGAGGCCGGTCAGCGCCTGCGGTGCTCGCGGGGCAGCCGGCCGTCGACCATCAGGATCCCCTCGGCCCGCAGCCGGGCCGCCTGCTCGGCGGCGAGGTGCGGGGCCGAGCGTCCGTCGGAGCGCAGCACCCGGTGCCACGGCAGGTCGTGGCCGTCCTCGGCGAGGATCCGGCCGACCAGACGCGCCGAGCGGATCCCGGCGAGCTCGGCCACCTCGCCGTAGCTGAGGGTCTGTCCGGGCGGGATCGACCGGACGACCTCGCGCACGCGCTCCAGGATCTCCTCGTCCACGCCTGCAGTCTGACGCTGTCGGTGCCCCGTGGTCTCATCGCCCTATGAGCCGAACAGCCACCGAGCAGGCGTCGCCGCGCCTGGTGCGGGCGGACCCCCGGCCGGCTCCCGCGCGGGAGTGGACCGGTGCCGCCGCGCGGGTGCTCGCGCACGAGCGCGGCGCGCTGCGGGTGCTGGGCGGGCCGGGCACGGGCAAGACGAGCCTGCTGCTCGACGCGGTGGTCCGGCGCATCCGGGCCGGTGAGCCGCCCGGGTCGGTGCTCCTGCTGGTCGGCAGCCGCCGCGCCGCGGAGGAGCTGCGGGGCCGGCTGACGTCGCTGCTCACCGCGGGCGGCGGCGAGCTCGCCGGGGACTTCGGGGTGCGCACCACCCGTGAGCTGCTGGTGCGGACCGTGCACTCCTACGCGTTCGGGGTGCTGCGGCTGCACGCCGCGAGCCACGAGGACCCGCCGCCGCGGCTGCTGGCCTCGGCGGAACAGGACGTGGTGGTCCGCGAGCTGCTCGCCGGGGAGATCGACGGCTGGAACGGCACCGTCCCCGGCTCGGGCTGGCCGGAGCGGCTCGACCCGGCCCTCGGACTGCCCGGGTTCGCCGCGGAGCTGCGGGAGCTGCTGCTGCGGGCGGCCGAGCGCGGGCTGGGCCCGCGGGAGCTGGCCGAGCTGGGGCGTGAGCACGGCCGCGAGGAGTGGGTCGCCGCGGCCCGGTTCTTCCGCACCTACGAGGAGGTCACGTTGCTGCGCGGGGCGGCGGGGCGGGGCGCCCCGCAGGCCACGGCGCCGGCGCTGGACTCGGCCGAGCTCGTCGCCGCCGCGCTGGACACCCTGGCCGCGGACCCGGACCTGCGTGAACAGGAGCGGCGCCGGGTGCGCCACCTCCTGGTGGACGACGCGCAGGACCTCGACCCGCAACAGATGGAGCTCGTCGCGGCGCTGGCCGAGCACGCCGGTTCCACGCTGCTCGCGGGCGACCCCGACCAGGCGGTCCTGACCTTCCGCGGCGCCGACCCGCAGGGACTGACCGTGCTCGACGCGCCCACCGAGGTCCTCGCCGTCGACCACCGCCAGCGGCCCGGGGTGCGGGCGGCGGGCCTGCGGGTGGCGGAGAAGCTGCCGGGCGCCGGGGTGACCCGGACCCGGCGCGGCCCGGAGCAGGACGACGGGGCCCCCGAGGCCCCGGACGGTCCGGACGCGGCCGGGGTGGGTGAGGCCCTGCAGGTCCGGGTGTTCGGGTCGCCGTCCGCGGAGGCCGGCTGGATCGCCGACCGGCTGCGGCGCGCGCACCTCGTCGACGGGGTGCCGTGGTCGGACATGGCGGTGCTGTCGCGGTCCGCGCGGCGCACCCTGCCCGCGCTGCGCCGGGCGCTGGCCGCGGCCGGGGTCCCGCTGGCCGCACCACCGGACGAGGTGCCGTTGCCGCGCCAGCCCGCCGTCGTGCCGTTGCTGCTGGTGCTGCGCGCGGCCTGGCGGCCGTCCGCGATCGACGCCGACCTCGCGACCGCCCTGCTCACCTCACCTCTGGGCGGCGGCGACCCCATGCGGATGCGACGGCTGCGCCGCGGCCTGCTGCGGATGCACGCCGCCGCGGGGCACGACGTCCGGACCTTCGCCGACGACGACCGCGTCGAGGCGGGTGAGGTCGACCCGGCCGCGGCGAGCAGCGATCCGCTGCTGGTCGAGATGCTGCGCGACGCGGTCGCGGGCCGGCCCGACCCGCTGCCGATGCTCTCGCCCGCCGAGGCGGCACCGATGCGCGACGTGGGCCGCCTGCTCGACACCGCCGCCCGCTCGATCGGTGCGGGTGACCAGGTCGAGGAGACGCTGTGGAAGGTGTGGCGGCGCACCGGTCTGGCGAAGCGCTGGAGCGAGGCGAGCGCGCGCGGGGGGCCCGGCGGCGCGGCCGCCGACCGGGACCTCGACGCGGTGCTGGCCCTGTTCGACGCGGCCGCCCGCTACACCGACCGGCTGCCCGGCGCCGACGTCGGCGGGTTCCTGGAGTACCTGCTCGACCAGCAGCTGCCGGGGGAGACCCTCGCCCCGCAGGCCCCGCGGGGCGGCGCGGTCGAGCTGCTCACCGCCCACGGCGCCCGGGGCCGGGAGTGGACGGTCGTCGCGGTGCCCGGGGTGCAGGAGGGTCTGTGGCCCGACGTACGGCTGCGCGGCAGCCTGCTCGGCCACGAACGGCTCGTCGACCTCGTCGGCGGGGTCGCCGCCCCCGACGACACGGTCTCCCGCACGGCGCCACTGCTCGCCGAGGAGCGCCGGCTGTTCTACGTCGCCTGCACCCGTGCCCGGACGACGCTGCTGGTCAGCGCCGTGCAGGGGGAGGACGAGCAGCCCTCCCGGTTCCTCGACGAGCTCGACCCCCGCCCCGCCGACGCCGCCGAGGCCCGCCCGGTGCACCGGCCCGAGCGGTCCCTGGTGATGGCCGAGCTGGTCGGGGAGCTGCGTCGCGCCGTCACCGAGCCCGACCACGGCGACCCGGGGCGCGCCGCGCGTCGTCACCGGGCGGCGACCCAGCTGGCCCGGCTCGCCGCGGACGGTGTCCCCGGGGCCCATCCCGACGACTGGTACGGCGTCGCCGAGCTGTCCGACGGTGCCCCGCTGCGCGCCGAGGGAGAGCTCGTCCCGATCTCTCCCTCCGACGTCGAGACGATCGCCGGCTGCCCCCTGCGGTGGGTGCTGTCCCGGCACGGCGGCGACGAGACCGGCGCGCTGTCGGCGGTCACCGGCTCCCTGGTGCACGCACTGGTCCAGGCCCGCGCCGCCGGGGCCGACCCGGCGGAGCTGGAGGAGGTGCTGCGGTCGGCGTGGCGGCGACTCGACACCGGGGCCCCGTGGTTCGGGCGTCGCGAGCTGGTCCGGGTGCGCGAGATGCTCGCCGCCTTCGACGACTGGGTGCGCCGCAGCCGTGCCGAGGGGCTGCAGCTGGTGGCCGTCGAGCAACCGGTGCAGCTGGACCTGGACGCCGGGGACGACAGCGAGGGCGACGACCCGGGAGCGCCGCCCGGCGGCACCGTCTCCGGTGGCGAGACGCCGGACGGCCCCGCGCTGCTGCCGGTCGACACCGACGGCGTTCCGGGGCGCGGCGGCGGTGCCGCGCGGGCGGCGCGTCGGGTCCGGCTGCGTGGTCGGGTCGACCGGCTCGAACGTGACGACCAGGGGCGTCCGGTCGTCGTCGACGTCAAGACGGGGAAGACGGCCACCTCGGCGAAGGCCACCGCCGAGCACCACCAGCTGGCCGTCTACCAGCTCGCGGCCTCGCTCGGCGCGTTCGACGAGCTCGTCGGGGCAGGGGTGGAGCCGGGAGGGGCGCGGCTGCTGTTCCTGGCCGACCGCAAGGCGAACGGCGAGGCCAAGGAGCCGCAGCAGGCGGCGCTGCGCCCGGAGGAGATGGGGCACTGGCGGGACGTGCTGATGACCTGTGCCGAGGACTCGGCAGGGGCGGTGTTCGTCGCCCGCGCCGGGCCGGACTGCGACCGCTGCCCGGTCCGTACGAGCTGCCCCGTGGTCGAGACGGGTCGCACGGTGGTGGACGGGTGAGCGGGCCCGGCCTCACCGAGCGGACGCCCCGTCGGTCAGGGTGGTCAGGTCACGGGCGCCGGTCGGGCCCGGCGGTCGGCGACGCGGTCGATGACCAGCGCCGCACCCAGCCCGAGCGCGACCGCGGCGCAGAACCCGCCGACGGTGTCGGTGGCGTAGTGCGCCCCGAGCCGCACCATGCCCGCGCCGACGGTGCCTCCGGCCAGCAGCGCCGTGGCGGCCAGGGTGGCGACGGCAGGTCCGGTGCGGGCCACCGGCAGCAGCCCCACCAGCAGCAGGGCGACGACGAGCCCGATCGAGACCGCACCGCCGGTGTGGCCGGAGGGGAACGCGTAGCCGTCCGCGGTGGCGGTGCCGATGGTGCGCCCGACCACTGGTTTGAGCACCGTCGTCGCGATACCGGTCAAGCCGGGGCCGACGACGGCCAGCACGGCCAGCCGCCGTCGTCGCAGGTACAGGGCCAGCCCGGCGAGCAGCAGCGCGAACAGCACGACCGTCGGCGGCGAACCGAAGGTCACCGCGTCCGCGAGCAGCGAGCCCGACCGGTGTCCCAGCGCGTCCACCACGGCGTCGGCGTCCCGGTCGATCCGCCCGGCGGCCGCGTCGCCGCGGTAGGCCCAGGCCAGGACCGCGAAGACGGCGACGGCCGCCGCCACGATCAGTGGCGCCGGCCGTCGCAACGGTCCCAGCAGGGACGGGTCGTCGGGAGTGGGGCGCACCTGGCCCAGGTTAGCCCGCGCTGGCGAGCCCCAGGGCGCTCGCCAGCCGTCGCAGGTCGCCCTCCGGCTCCGTCATCCCGGGCGTGATGACCTGGGCGCAGACGTGGTCGGCGCCGGCGTCGAGGTGCTCGTCGAGCCGCGCCGCGACCTGCTCCGGGGTGCCGTGCGCGACGAGCGCGTCGATCAGGTCGTCGCTGCCGCCGTCGTCGAGATCGGACTCGGCCCAGCCGAGCCGCTTCAGGTTGCTCCGGTAGTTGACCAGGCTCAGGTAGGGCTTCTCGACGGCCGGGCGGCCCAGCGCCCGCGCGGCGGCGGGATCGTCGTCGAGCACGACCTTGTGCTCCGGTGCGATCAGCGGTCCGGCGCCGTAGCGCTCGCGGGTCGAGCGGGTGTGCTCGGGCGTGGTCAGGTACGGGTGCGTCCCGGCGGACCGCTCGCGGGCCAGGTCGAGCATCTTCGGGCCGAGCGCGGCGACCGCGCGGCCGTCGCGGGGGACCCCGAGCTCGTCGAGTCGATCCAGGTAGGCGACGAGCGCGGCGTAGGGGCGGGTGTAGTCGCTGGTGGCCTCGGGGTGCCCGACGCCGATCCCCAGCAGGAACCGCCCCGGGTGCCGTGCCGCGATGCGGTGGAAGGACTCCGCGACCTCGTCGGCCGGGGTGGCCCAGATGTTCACGATGCCGGTGGCCACGGCCAGCGAGGTCGTCGCGTCGAGCAACGACTCGGTCAGCGCCAGGTCCCCGGGCGGGGAGCCGCCGACCCACACTGCACCGAACCCGAGCTTCTCGATCTCGGCGGCGAGATCGGGGGACAACCCGCTCTCGTGCCGCCACACGCCGTACCGGCCGAGGGAAACACTCATGGTGGTGACTACCACCGCGAGGGGCCGATCATTCCCGGTCCTACGATGGCCCCTCCACTACGCGAGAGGCTGGAACAGCAGTGATCGACCTCAAGGCGGCCCGACAGGACCCGGACACCTTCCGCACGGCGCTGTCCCGTCGCGGCGCGTCCGCGGACTTCGACGCGCTGCTGGAGGTCGACGCGCGGTGGCGGGAGGCCACCGACCGCGTCGGCAGCCTGCGGGCCGCGGCCAAGCAGCGGCCCAAGGGGAAGCCGACCCCGGAGCAGGTCGAGCAGTTCAAGCTGGAGAAGGAGGAGCTGCGCGCCGCCGAGGACGCCCTCGCCGTCGCCGACACCGAACGGTCCGAGCTCCTCGCCCGCATCCCGAACCTGCCCGACCCGACCGCCGCCGACGGCATGGCGGAGGAGGACGCGGTCACCGTCCGCACCTGGGGCGAGCCGCCGGTCTTCGACTTCACCCCGCGGGACCACCTGGACCTGGCCTCGTCGACCGGCCGGGTCGACATGGCACGCGGTGCGCGGCTGTCGGGCTCGCGGTTCGCGTACCGGTTCGGGGACGTCGCGCGGCTCGAGATGGCCCTGTTCCGCTACGTCATGGACAAGCTCGCCGGCGAGGGGTTCGTCCCGGTGCTCGGCCCGGTCCTGGCGAACGAGCGGGCGATGTACGGCACCGGCTTCCTGCCCACCGAGGCGTCGAACCTCTACGAGCTGGAGAAGGACGGCCTCTACCTCACGGGCACCTCCGAGGTCGCGCTCGCCGGGATCCACATGGACGAGATCGTCGACCTCGACACGCTCCCCGCGCGCTACGTCGCGTTCTCGACGAACTTCCGCCGCGAGGCGGGCGCCGCGGGCAAGGACACCAAGGGCATGTTCCGGGTGCACCAGTTCGACAAGGTCGAGATGTTCGTCTACTGCCTGCCGGAGAACTCCCGGGACGTGCACGAGGAGCTGCTCGCCCACGAGGAGTCGATCGTGCAGGAGCTGGGGTTGCCGTACCGGGTGCAGAACATCGCCGTCGGCGACCTCGGCAACCCGGCCGCGAAGAAGTACGACATCGAGGCCTGGTTCCCGGTCCAGGAGCGCTACCGCGAGATCACCTCGTGCTCGAACACCACCGACTACCAGGCGCGACGCCTGAACGTCCGGTTCCGCCGCGAGGCCGGTGCGCCGACCGAGAACGTGCACACGCTCAACGGGACCGGTGCCACCGCCCGCGCCATGCTCGCGATCATGGAGAACTTCCAGGACGCGAACGGGACGGTCACCGTGCCGGAGGTGTTGCGGGCCCACGGTGCCCCCGCGACGGTCGGCACCCCGCCGGCCTGATCGCCGTACCGCAGACGGGGTGACGCGCGCGACCTCCTGACGGAGCAACCGAACGGGGTCCCGTGCGTCCTGCTTGCGTGGAGAAACCGGGGAGTGGTGTGTCGCGGGGCGGGGAACGCCCGGACACGCCCCAGCACACCGCCGTCGGTGGTGGGCGCCCCCTCGGGCCCGACGCCCGTCGGCCGTCCGCCGTGCCGTTCCCCGTGCCGTTCCCCGAGCCGTGGCCGACCGGACGACGGGCCCGGGTGCGCCGCGCGGGCGTGACCTCCGGCGCCGAGATCGCCGAGGCGACCCGCGGGCCGTCCGCCGCCGCCCGGGCCGCCGTACCGGGGCCCGTGTCCCCGGTGCCGCGGGCCCGCGGGCCCGTCCCCGCCGACGGCACCGTCGCGGCCGCGAGCGTCGGGGACGGAGCGGAACGCACCGTGGAGACCCGCGCCGTCGCCGCGTGCCGGCCGACGGGCAGGCACCTCACCCCGGACGCCGTGCCCGGTCCGCGCCGCGGGCCCCGGCCGCCCACCGCCGTGACATCGGAGGTCGGTGGCACCGCGGCCAGGCCGATCCCGGCGCAGACCTCTGCCGAGCCGATTCCCGCGCAGATCCCCACCGCGCAGATCCCCACCGCGCAGATCCCCACCGCGCCGGCGCCGCCGGCGCCGACTCCGCCGGCGTCGACCCCCGCGCTGCGGACCTCGAATGCACGAACTCCCGCAGCCCCGGAGCCGATCACCACCACCTCCCGCCTCCGCCCCACCGAACGTGGAGCCCGGGCCACGGGCGCCCGGGCCGGACGCCCGGACCGAGCCGGACACCCGGACAGAGCCGTGCGCCCGGACCGCGCGGTCACCGGCCTGCGCCGCCGGATCGCGCACGGCGCCGGGGCGATGGCGCTGGTGCTCGTCGCCGCCGCCGGGCTGACCTGGACCGTGCTCGTCCCGCCGGACGGCACGGCCGGTGCCGACCCGGCGACGTCCGCGCTGAACAACCAGCTGCCGCCCCCGCCGCCCCCACCTCCGCCGCAGCAGTGGCGTCAGGTCGGCGGCGACGAGTTCGACGGCTCCCGCGTCGACCGCTCCACCTGGACCGTCTACAACTCGCCCGGCGGGTTCGGCAACGGCCTGCGCCGCCCGTCCGCCGTCGGCGTCGGCGACGGCCTGCTCACCGTCACCGCTCGCCCCCGGGCCGCGGGCGGGGGTGTCTCCGGCGGCGTCGCGATGCACGACGGACAGCTCTACGGCCGCTGGGAGTTCCGCGCCCACACCGACGTCGGCACCGGCTACAGCCCCGCGATCCTGCTCTGGCCGGACTCCGAGCGGTTCCCCGACGACGGGGAGCTCGACATGATGGAGATCCCGTTCGGCGACCGGCACGCGGCCACCGCCTTCGTCCACTACGGCGCGCAGAACCACATCCTGTCGACCGCCAGCCCCGGCGACTTCACCCAGTGGCACACCTTCGCGCTGGACTGGCTGCCCGACCGGATCAGCTGGTACGTCGACGGGGTGAAGAAGTGGGAGGTCACCGACCGCCGCGCGATCCCCACCACCCCGATGCACCTGGCCATCCAGCTCGACCAGGGCCCGGCCTCCGGGTGGATCCCCGCTCCGGACGCGTCCACCCCCGACGAGGTGCGGCTGCAGGTCGACTGGGCCCGCGTGTTCGCACCCGTCGACGACGCCGGGTAGCGCCCGAGGCCGAACCGGGACGACGGCGGGGGTCGGGCACCGCTGTCGGTGGGGCCGGGTAGAACGGTCCCCGTGGACCCCACCCCCGCCGAGCTGGCACGTGCGCTCGGTCTGCACCCGCCGACCGAGGAGCAGGCCGCGGTCATCGCCGCGCCCGCCGGGCCCGCGCTCGTCGTCGCCGGGGCGGGGGCCGGCAAGACCGAGACCATGGCGGCCCGCGTCGTCTGGCTCGTCGCGACCGGCCGGGTGCTGCCCGAGCAGGTCCTCGGGCTGACCTTCACGCGCAAGGCCGCGCAGCAGCTGGGCACCCGCGTCCGCTCCCGGTTGCGCCGCCTCGCCGGGGCCCGGCTGCTCGACGACCTGGACCCGTCGGGCGCCCGGCGCGCCGCGCTGCTGGCGGGCGAGCCGACCGTCGCCACCTACCACGCCTACGCCGGGCGCCTGGTCGGCGAGCACGCGCTGCGGCTGCCCGCCGAGCCCGCCGCCCGGCTGCTCGGCCCGACCGCGGCCTGGCAGCTGGCCCACCGCGTCGTCTCCACCTGGGCCGCGGACCTGGAGATCGACCGGGTGCCCGCGACCGTCACCGGCTACCTGCTCTCCCTGGCCGGGGAGCTGGGGGAGCACCTCGTCGAGCCGGACCAGGTGCGGCGCCTCGCCGAGCGGATGCTGCCGGTGCTGCAGCACGCCCCGCCCGGCAAGCGGCAGCGCGCCGAACCCTCGTCCGGGTACAAGGCCCGCATCGCCGCGCAGCGGATGCGGTGCGAGCTGCTGCCGCTGGTCGAGGAGTTCGCCCGGCGCAAGCAGGCCGAACAGGCCATGGACTTCGCCGACCAGATGGCACTCGCGGCCCGCATCGCCGAGGCCGACCCGGAGGTCGGGCGGATCGAGCGTGCCCAGTACCGGGCGGTGCTGCTCGACGAGTACCAGGACACCGGGCACGCCCAGCGGGTGCTGCTCCGCGCGCTGTTCGGCGTGCCGCCGGGGCTCGCCCCGGAGCCCGGCGACGACCCGGAGTACCGCTCGGTCACCGCGGTCGGCGACCCCTGCCAGTCGATCTACGGCTGGCGCGGCGCGAGTGCCGGGAACCTGGCGCGCTTCCGCACCGACTTCCCCGCCGCGGGCGGCGACCCCGCCCCCGTGCACGGCCTGCTCACCAGCTTCCGGAACCCGGCCGAGGTGCTCGTGCTGGCCAACCGGGTCTCCGAGCCGCTGCGGACCGCGCCCGGCACCGTCCGGGTGGGGGAGCTGCGCCCGCTCGACGGCGCGGGCCCCGGCGACGTGCGGGCCGCCCTGCTGCCCGACGTCGCGGCCGAGGTCGCCTGGACCGCCGACGGCATCGCCGACCTCTGGCACGCCGGCCACGCCGACGGCACCCCGCCCACCGCCGCGGTGCTGGTCCGGCGCCGCTCCGACATGGACGCACTCGCCGCCGCGCTGCGTGACCGGCGGGTCCCGGTGGAGGTCGTCGGGCTCGGTGGGCTGCTGTCCACCCCCGAGGTCCGCGACCTCGTCTCCGCGCTGCGGGTGGTGTCCGACCCGCTCGCCGGGCCGGCCGCCGTACGGCTGCTCACCGGGCCCCGGTGGCGGCTCGGGATCGCCGACCTGGCCGCGCTGTGGCAGCGCGCCCGCGAGCTCGTCCCGCACCGCCCGGCGCGCCCCGGGCCGCTGTCGGCCGCCGACCTGGCGCTGGGGGCGCTGCCCGGTGAGCAGGCCGAGCAGGCCGGTCTCGTCGACGCGCTCGACGATCCGGGCGGCCCGGAGCGCTACTCCCCGGCCGGGTTCGACCGGGTCCGGCGCATCGGCCGCGAGCTCGCCCAGCTGCGCGCCCGCACCGCGGTCCCGCTGACCGACCTGGTCGCCGACGTGGAGCGGACCCTGCTCCTCGACGTCGAGACGGCGGCCCGTCCCGGCCCCACCGGCCGCGCGCACCTCGACGCGTTCGCCGACGTCGTCGCCGACTTCGCCGCCGGCGCGGACGTGCCGTCGCTCCCGGGCCTGCTCGACTACCTGGAGACCGCCGAGCAGGCGGAGGAGGGGCTGACCCCCGGCGAGGTGGAGGTCGCCCCGGACCGGGTGCAGATCCTGACCGTGCACGCCGCGAAGGGGCTGGAGTGGGAGGTCGTCGCCGTCCCGCACCTGGTCTCCCAGGTCTTCCCCGGTCGCAAGATGTCCGGGTCCTGGCTGAAGGACCCGGCCGCGCTGCCGGTGCCGCTGCGCGGCGACGCCGACGACCTGCCCGGTCTGCACCTGCCCCCTCCGGGTGCCGACCGCAAGCAGGTCGAGACCGCGCTCGACGACCACGACGACGCCCTCGACGAGCGCCGCCTCGCCGAGGAGCGCCGGCTGTTCTACGTCGCGCTCACCCGGTCCGAACGGGTGCTGCTGGTGTCCGGGCACCGCTGGCCCGCGACGGGGGAGCGGCCGAAGGAGCCGTCGGTGTTCCTGACCGAACTCGCCGAGATCCTGGAGGGGCCCGGCGGCTCCGAGGTCGGCGTGCTGGAGCAGTGGGCGCCCCCGCCCGAGGTCGACGCCGGGAACCCGGCGCTCGGCGTCGAACGGACCGCGCAGTGGCCGCCGGACCCGTTCGGCGACCGCGCCGACGACGTGCGCTCCGGGGCCGAGCTGGTCCGCGCCGCGCTGCGCGCCCGGCGCCCGAAGCGGCCGCGCCGCGCCGCGCAGACCGACCAGCTCGCACTCGAGCTGCCCCCGGCCCCCGACCCGGAGTCCGGGGCCGGCGTGGTCGACGCGGAGGGGGATCCCGAGGGCTGGGCAGCCGACGTCGACGTCCTGCTCGCGGAGCGGGCCGCGGCCGCCCAGCGGCCCACGGTGTCGCTGCCCGGGCGGCTGTCGGTGAGCCGGCTCGTCGAGCTCGCCGACGACCCGGACGCGCTCGCCGTCCGCCTGCGCCGTCCGGTGCCGATGCCGCCCAATCCGCACGCCCGCCGCGGCACCGCCTTCCACGCCTGGCTGGAGCAGCGCTTCGGCGCGGAACGCCTGCTGGACATCGACGAGCTGCCCGGCGCCGCCGACGAGTCGGTGTCCTCGGAGGCCGACGCGACCGAGCTCGCCGAGCTGCAGGCGGCGTTCGAGGCGTCGGAGTGGGCGGACCGCCGGCCGGTCGAGGTCGAGGTGTCGTTCGAGACGGTGCTGGCCGGGGTCGCCGTGCGGGGCCGAATGGACGCGGTGTTCGCCGACCCCGACGGGGGCTGGACGGTCGTGGACTGGAAGACCGGCGGCCTGCCCGCCGAGGACCGGAGGCAGGCGGTCGGGGTGCAGCTGGCCGCGTACCGGCTGGCGTGGGCGGCGCTGCAGGACGTCGAGCCCGACCGGGTGCGGGCGGCGTTCCACTACGTCCGCGAGGGCGTCACCCTGCGCCCGGCGGACCTGCTCGACGCCCGCGCGCTGCACGACCTCGTCGCCGGGGTGCCGACGGCCCCCGCCGAGCCGTAGTCACGGTCCCACCGCGGACCGTCGCGCGGCACCGTCTCGTGGCATCGGCATCGGCATCGGCATCGGCACCGGGGCCGGGCGCGGGGTGCGGACGCCGGCCCCAGCCCCGGACAGCGGAGAGCCCGCGCCCCCGGTGACGGGGACGCGGGCTCGGCGCGTGGGGTGGTTCGGGTCGGTGTGGCCTGTCAGTGTGCCTCGGCCTTGGCGATGCCGGCACCGGTCAGGGACCGGACCTCCATCTCGGCGTACTTGCTGCCGTCGTGGCGCTTCTGCCCGATGTAGGTACCGACCACACCGAGCAGGAACGACAGCGGGATCGAGACCAGACCGGGGTTCGCCAGCGGGAACCAGGCGAAGTTCCCGTCCGGGAAGATCGAGGTCTCGGACCCCGAGACGACCGGCGAGAACACGATCAGCACCAGGGTGCTGATCAGTCCGCCGTAGATCGAGTACAGGCCGCCGGTCGTGTTGAACCGCTTCCAGAACAGCGAGTACAGGATCGTCGGCAGGTTCGCCGACGCCGCGACGGCGAAGGCCAGGGCGACGAGGAACGCCACGTTCTGGTCCTTGGCCAGGATGCCGCCGACGATCGCCACGATGCCGATCACGATCGCGGTGCGGCGGGCGACCCGGACCTGGGTGGCCTCGGTGTCCTCGACGTTCCCGCGCTTGATCACGTTGATGTAGACGTCGTGCGCGAACGACGCCGACGCGGTGATCGTCAGACCGGCGACGACCGCCAGGATCGTCGCGAACGCGATCGCGGCGATGATCCCCAGCAGCACCGGGCCGCCCAGCGCGGCGGCCAGCAGCGGCGCCGCCGAGTTCACCTTGCCCGGCGCGTTGTTGATCGCCTCCGGCCCGACCAGTGCACCGGCCGCGAAGCCGATGACCAGCGTGAACAGGTAGAACAGGCCGATCAGCCAGATCGCGACCTCGACCGAGCGGCGGGCCTCCTTGGCCGTGGGCACGGTGTAGAAGCGCATCAGCACGTGCGGCAGGCCCGCGGTGCCGAGCACCAGTGCGATGCCGAGCGAGATGAAGTCGATCTTCGAGGTCAGCGACTTGCCGTACTGCTGGCCGGGGGCGAACAGGCCCTCGCCCTTGGGCGAGCCGTCCGCGGCGGCCTGCATGATCGCCGAGAAGTTGAAGCCGAACAGCGACAGCGCCCAGATCGTCATGACCAGCGCGCCGGTGATCAGCAGCACCGCCTTGATCATCTGCACCCAGGTGGTGCCGCGCATGCCGCCGATCAGCACGTAGGCGATCATCACGACGCCGACGACGGCGATCACGACACCCTGGGCGAAGGCGCCGGAGATGCCGAGCAGCAGCGACACCAGCGCACCGGCGCCGGCCATCTGCGCGAGCAGGTAGAAGAACGACACCGCGAGCGTCGAGGTGGCCGCCGCGGCGCGGATCGGGCGCTGCTTCATCCGGAACGCCAGGACGTCGCCCATGGTGAAGCGGCCGGTGTTGCGCATCAGCTCCGCCACCAGCAGCAGCGCGACCAGCCACGCGACCAGGAACCCGATCGAGTAGAGGAAGCCGTCGTAGCCGTTGATCGCGATGGCACCCGCGATCCCCAGGAACGACGCCGCCGACAGGTAGTCACCGGCGATCGCGAACCCGTTCTGGGTGCCGGAGAAGCCGCCGCCCGCGGTGTAGAAGTCGGCCGCGGTCTTCTTCGCGTGCCGGTTGTTGACGTAGAACACGATCCCCAGCGTCACGACGACGAACGCCAGGAAGATCGAGATGTTGAGGGCGGGGTTGCTGTCCGCCGTCGCCGCCAGGACTGTCGTGCTCATCGGGTCCCCTCGATCTCGCCGCGGAGCTTCGACGACAGTGGGTCGAGCACGCGGTCGGCATAGCGGATGTAGACCACCGTGATCGCGAAGGTCGACACGAACTGCAGCAGCCCGAGGATCAGCCCCAGGTTGATGTTGCCGAGCACCGGGGTGGCCATGAAGTCCGTCGCGAAGCTCGCGAGCAGCACGTACAGCAGGTACCAGCCCAGGAACCCTGCGGTCACCGGGAACACGAACCCGCGCAACCGCCTGCGCAGCTCCTGGAAGTCGGGGCTCGCCTGTGCGGCGGCCCAGTCGGGAGCGCCCGGCGTCGGATCGCCGGGCTGCTCGTCGGACTCGGTCGTACTCACGTATGCCTCCTTGCACAAGCCACGCACGGCCACGGGACCGGACCCAGGAAAGGGCCTTCGGGCCGTGTGCGGAACCCCACACGCACGCTCCGGGCGACCCAAGATGCAAGCGGCCGACGACCGGACGATCGAGCGCGGCACCGGACGACGAGCGGTCTTGACGACGATGTCGCCGCTACGCTAAAGCGCTCACTCTCGATCGGCCAGATGGAGCCGTAGCATCGTAGCTTCCGCGTCCGACGGAGCGTGATCGCCCAGTGACACTGCGATCATGACGAGGAACGCGCAGGGCACCGACCACAGCGCCGGCTGGGCGAGCAGCATCCCCGCCGTCCCGCCGAGCCCGAGCGCGGCACCCAGTGCCATCGAGCCGAGCGTCGCGAGGAGCCCGGTGACCATCCCGGCGTAGGCGCCCCGCGCGGTGAGCCCCTTCCACCACAGGCCCAGCACCAGCAGCGGGCAGAACGTCGACGCCGCGACGGTGAACGCCGAGGTCACCGCCGCACTGACGTCGACGCGCACCATCAGCAGGGCCGCCGGTACCACGGCCGCCGACGCGGCCAGCGCGGTCAGCCGCAGCCGGCGCAGCCCCGAGGGCATGAGGTCGTGCGCGAGCGCGCCGGACAGGGCGAGGAGCAGCCCGAGCGAGGTGGCCAGGAACGCGGCGAAGGCGCCCGCGGTGAGCATCGCGGTCAGTACCGCCGCGGTGCCGCCGCCGGTGACCCGCCCGGGCAGCGTGACGATCGCGGTGTCGGTGCCCTGCGAGAGGTACAGCTCCGGGGTGAGCACCGTGCCGAGGAGCCCGTAGACGATCGGGAACAGGTAGAACGCGCCGAGCATCGCGACGGTGATCGCCGCGGTCCGCCGGGCCCCGCGCCCGTCCGGGCTGGTGTGGAACCGCACGATGATGTGCGGCAGCCCCATCGTCCCCAACGCCGTCGCGACCAGCACCGACCAGGTCGTCAGCAGCGGCGAGGTGTCGGCGGCGCCGAGCAGCGGCAGCGCCCACTCGGCGCCGCCGGGCACCGGCAGCGACGCGTGGTCGCCACCCAGCTCGGGCACCGCGGCGCCGTCGGGGAAGACCCAGACGGAGTCGGCGGCGGCGTGGTGCGGGCCGGGGGCGAGCGGGACCGGCGCCCCGTCGACGACCACGACGGTCGGCTCGGTCAGCACCAGCTCGGTGTCGAGCCGGAAGTCGACCGGGGTCGCGGCGGTGAACCGGGTGAACTCCGGCGGGGCGGCCATGTCGGCCCGCAGCTGCGGGCCCGCGAGCAGCAGCAGCCAGATCGCGGGCCCGGCGAACAGCAGCAGCTTGAGCGCGAACTGGAACGGCCTGCACGTAGGTGGCCGCGCGCATCCCGCCCAGTGCCAGGGTCAGCCCGACGGCGAGCCCGGACACCACGACCCCGACCCAGTAGTCGACGCCGGAGACCAGCGTCAGCAGCTGCCCGGCCGCTACGATCTGTGGCACCAGGTAGAGGACCGCGATCACCACGACGACCACCGCGCAGAACCGGCGCAGCGACCGCGACCCGAGGCGGGCCTCGGCGAACCCGGGCACGGTCAGTGCGCCGGAGCGGCGCATCGGAGCGGCGACCAGCGCGAGCATCAGCAGATAGCCCGCGGCGAACCCGACCGGGTACCAGAGCGCCCCGGTCCCCTCCTTGATCACCAGCCCGGCGACGCCGAGGAACGAGGCCGCCGACAGGTACTCCCCGGAGACCGCGGCCGCGTTGAGCATCGGCGAGGTCCGCCGGGACGCGACGAGGAAGTCCGAGGTGGTCCGCATCGCCGCGACGCCACGTGCCCCGATCAGCACCGTGACCAGCAGCAGGGCGACGACCGCGGCGGCCGTCACGGGCGTTCCGCGCGTTCGGCCCGGCGCAGGTGCCACCAGGCCAGCAGACCGAGCAGCGGGTACGGCAGCCAGGCGACCGCGATCCAGCCCAGGGGGAGCCCGCCGACCCGCCACCGGGCAAGGTCCGGCGCGACCCGCAGCAGCACCGGCAGCCCGAACAGCAGCACCGCGGCGCAGGCCAGGGTGACCACGGCCCGGCGCAGCTGGACCCGGCGCAGACCGCGGGCCCGCTCGGCCAGCCCCGGGTCGAGCGTCGCGGCCGGCTGCGGGCGCGGTACGGCCGTGGCCCGCTCGGGCGGTGCGCTGACCGCGACCCGGCGCGGGCGGGAGCTCACGGCCGCCCCCGGCCGCTTCCCTGGCCGTCGCCGCCGTCGGGGGCGCGGTGGCCGTCGAGTGCCCCGGAGGTGGCCGCGGCGAGCAGCTGGTCGCGCAGGTCCCGGGCGTGGCGACGGCTGACCGGCACGTCACCGGCGTCGGTGTGGGCGAGGAGACCGCCGCCGGCGTCGCTGCGCAGCTCGCGGACCGCGGGCAGGTGCAGCAGGAAGCTGCGGTGCACCCGGACGAAGCTGTGCGGGTCCCAGTGCTCCTCCAGCCGCGACAGCGGGATCCGCACCAGGTGCGAGCCCTCGGGCAGGTGCAGCCGCACGTAGTCGCCGTGGGCCTCGACGAAGCGGACGTCCTCGCGGCGGACGTAGCGGCTGCGCCCGGCGGCCTCCACCGGCAGCACCGCGAGCTCGTCGACACGGGGCAGCGCGGGCCCCGGCGGCTCCGGAGAGCGCGCACCGGTGGCGCCCGGCCGAGCGGCCGAGCGGCCCGCCCGGGCCCGGTGCACCCGGCCGAGCGCGTCGGCGAGCCGGTCCGCGCCGACCGGCTTGAGCAGGTAGTCGACGGCGCCGAGGCCGTACGCGGCGACGGCGTGCTCCTCGAACGCCGTCACGAAGACGATCTCCGGTGGGGTGGCCATCGCGGCCAGCACACCGCCGAGCTCGAGGCCGTCCATCCCGGGCATGGTGATGTCGAGGAAGACGGCGTCGAACCGGCCGGTGGGGATCGCGCGCAGCGCCTCGACCGCGCCACCGGCGCGGGCGACCTCGCCGACGTCGGGCGCGTCGGCCAGCAGCGCGCAGATCTCGTCGAGGGCGGGGGCGACGTCGTCGACGGCGAGCACCCGCAGCGGCGCGGCGGAGGGGGCCACCTCAGATCACCACCCCGGGCTGGAACCGCGGGATCCGCAGCACGATCCGGGTGCCCGCGCCGGGCGCGGTCTCGATGACCAGGCCGTGGTCGGGGCCGTAGACCGCGCGCAGCCTGCGGTCGACGTTCACCAGCGCCAGCCCGGCCCCCTCGGCGGTCCCGGCCAGGACGTCGCGGGCGTGCTCGGGGCTCATGCCCGGACCGTCGTCGTCGACGGTGATGACGCAGACGTCCCCCTCGGCCTCGCCGCTGACCTGCACCAGCCCGCCGTCGGCGGAGCGCTCGACGCCGTGCTGCACCGCGTTCTCCACCAGCGGCTGCAGCGCCAGCACCGGGACCGGGACCGGCAACACCTCGGGCGCCACCCGTACCTGCACCCGCAGCCGCTCGCCGAGGACCGCGCGGGCGAGGGTCAGGTAGGCCTCGACGGACCGGAACTCCCCGGCCAGCGGCACGTAGTCGCCGCGTGCGGCCAGCGAGTGCCGGATGAACTCGGCGAAGGTCTCCAGCAGGTCGCGGGCGCGCGCCGGGTCCGAGCGGACGAACGAGGCGATCGTGGTGAGCGCGTTGTAGACGAAGTGCGGCGAGATCTGGGCCCGCAGCGCGCGCAGCCGGGCGGCCTCGGCCTCGGCCTCGCCGTCGGCGAGGCGGGCGCGTTCGAGGGCGTCGGCGACGAAGGCGGCGGCCCGGCGGGCGGCGGCGGACCCGACCTCACCGGCCAGGACGAGCACCGACCCGTCGCCGACGGGCAGTGCGGTGCGGCCGGCCTCGGTGAGCCGTCGCCCGCGGGTCCGTCCGGCGAGCGCGAGGCCGTCCGCGCGGCCGGGGCCCCACCAGGAGTCGGGCAGGCCGGGCCGGACCAGGCCCGCGGCGTCGGCACCGCAGAGCCCGGCGAGCCGGCGCAACGCCTCGGTCGCGGCGGGGGACCCGGCCGGTTCGCGCAGGCCCGCGGCCACCGCGACGCCCGTCTCGAGCGTCTCGGTCGGGTCCGGCCCCGGTGCGGCGGCACCGCGGAACCGGCGTGCGCTCAGCCGCGGACGCAGCGACGTGCGCGCGGTCGGCGTCGCACGTTCGTGGTCCCCGTCGGCCGACACCTGAGTGAGGATAGGGCCCGTGCGGTCGGTGCGGCGCGACCTGGGCGCTAGCCTGCGCAGGTGATCGGCTCCACCCGGCTCAGCGCACTCGACCCGCAGGTCGAGGGTGCGCTGCGGATGCCGGACACGCGGTCGGGTCCGGTGCGCTCGCTGATGACCCGCCTGGTGATCGCGGTGTTCGCGCTCGGCGCGACGACGTTGATCGTCTTCTTCGGGCGCGACGGCTACCTCGACAACAACGGCGCGGGCGAGATCTCGCTGCTCGACGCCCTCTACTACGCGACGGTGTCGCTGTCGACGACCGGCTACGGCGACATCGTCCCGGTCAGCCCGATGGCCCGCGGCATCAACATCGCGGTGATCACCCCGTTGCGGGTGCTGTTCCTGATCGTCCTCGTCGGCACGACCGTCGAGCTGCTCACCGAGCGGTCGCGGCAGTCGTTCCGAATCCAGCGCTGGAGGTCGCGCGTGCGCGAGCACATCGTCGTCGTCGGCTACGGCACCAAGGGTCGCGCGGCGGTGGAAACGCTGCTGGGCGACGACGTGGACCCCGGGAAGATCGTCGTCGTCGACACCGACCGGGCGCGGCTGGACGTGGCGTCGGGGCTGGGGCTGGTCACCGTGTCCGGCAACGCGACCCGGTCCGCGGTGCTGCGCATCGCCGGGGTGCAGCTGGCGACGACGCTGGTCGTCGCCCTGGACCGCGACGACACCGCGGTGCTGGTCACCCTGACCGCCCGCGAGCTGTCCAAGTCCATCTCGATCGTCGCCGCGGTGCGCGAGGCGGAGAACGTGCACCTGCTCCGCCAGTCCGGTGCCAGCTCGGTCATCGTGTCCGACGAGACGGCCGGCCGGCTGCTGGGCGTCGCGACCCGCTCGCCCGCGGTCGTCGAGGTGGTGGAGGACCTGCTCACCCCGGACGCCGGCTTCGCGATCTCCCAGCGCCAGGTCGAGCCGACCGAGGTCGGCGGCTCGCCGCGGCACCTGCCCGACATCGTGCTCGGCGTGGTGCGCGGCGAGCAGCTCCACCGGGTGGACTCCGCCGCCGTCGACGCGCTCGAGCGCGGCGACCAGCTGCTCTACGTCCGCAAGGCCACCCCGCCGGACGAGGAGTAGACCCCTCGACCTGAATCGGCCCCTTGACCTGAATCGGACTTCAGGTCGCACGGTGGTGACCATGCGATCACCGACCGGCTACACCGACCTTGCCGGGCTGATGACCCGGTTGACCGGCGACGAGAAGCACGAGGCCGCCGCGACCTCCACCCTCGACGTCCTCTGGGTCCTCTACGACCGCATCCTGCGCGTCGACCCGCAGCATCCGGACGACCCCGACCGCGACCGGCTCCTGATCTCCAAGGGGCACGGCCCGATGGCGCTCTACGCCGTTCTCGCCGCCCGCGGCTTCCTCGACCCCGCGACGTTCGACCGGTTCGCCGCGTTCGACTCGAACCTCGGCCACCACCCCGACCGCACCCTCGTGTCCGGCGTCGAGATCTCCTCCGGCTCGCTCGGGCACGGGCTCGGCCTGGCCGTCGGCACCGCGCTCGGGCTGCGGCTGGCCGGGCGCGACGCACGCACCGTCGTGCTGCTCGGCGACGCCGAGTTCGACGAGGGGGCCAACACGGAGGCCGTCCAGTACGCCGGCCGGGTCGGCCTCGCCGGGCTGACCGCGGTCGTCGTCGACAACAGCTCGGCCTCGCACGGCTGGCCCGGCGGGATCGCCGCGCGCTTCGCGGTCGAGGGGTGGGCGACCGTCGACGCCGACGGCCGCGACCACGACGCGCTGGAGCGGGCGTTCCGCACCGACCACGCCGACCGGCCGCTCGCGGTCGTCGCCCACGTCGAGCCGAAGGGGAGTGCCCGATGACCGGCTTTGCTCTGCTCACCGATACGCAGAACGCCACCACCTCCGAGCCCGCGACCCCGCCCGACCTGCGGGAGCGCTTCTACGGCCTGCTGCCGGAGCTGCTCGCGTCCGACCCGCGGGCCGTCGCGCTGCTGGCCGACATCGGCGCCGGCTACATCGACGCACCGGCCGCCGTCGCCGACCGAGTGATCAACCTCGGCATCCGCGAGCAGCTGCTCGTCTCCGCCGCCGGCGGGCTCGCGCTGGCCGGGATGCGCCCGGTCGTCCACACCTTCGCGCCGTTCCTCGTCGAGCGGCCGTACGAGCAGCTCAAGCTCGACCTCGGCCACCAGGGCGTCGGTGCGGTGCTGGTGTCGGCCGGCGGGTCCTACGACATGGCGGGCGCGGGGGAGACCCACTTCGGCCCGCGCGACGTGCCGCTGCTCGACACCCTCGAGGGCTGGACCGTGCACGTGCCCGGGCACGCCGACGAGGCCGAGGCGCAGCTGCGCGCCGCCCTGCCCGGCGACGACCGGGTCTACCTCCGGCTGTCGGGCGCGTCCAACGCGCGGCCGTACGGCACCGGGCCGTCGATGACGGTGCTGCGCCGCGGGGGCCGGGGGACGGTCGTCGCCGTCGGGCCGCTGGCGGACCGGACGCTCGCCGCCGTCGAGGGGCTCGACGTGACCGTGCTCTACGCGCCCACGGTGCGCCCGTTCGACACGGCGACGGTGCGCGCCACGCTGTCGGAGCCGGACGTCGTGCTCGTCGAGCCCTACCTGGCCGGGACCTCGGTGCGGCCGGTGGCCGAGGCGCTGCGCGACGTGCGGCACCGGGTGCTCGGACTCGGGGTCGGCGCGGCCGAGCTGCGCCGCTACGGCAGCCCGGACGACCACGACGCCGCCCACGGCCTGGACGTCGCGGGCATCCGGCGATCGGTGACGCGCTTCCTCTCGTAGGGTCGGGGCCGTGCGTCTGGCGACCTGGAACGTGAACTCCGCGAAGTCCCGGCTGCCCCGGCTGCTGCCGTGGCTCGACGAACGGGAACCCGACATCGTCTGCCTTCAGGAGACCAAGCTCTCCGACGACGACTTCGCCGCGAGCTTCGACGAGGCCCTTGCCGAGCGCGGCTACGCGTGGGCGCACCACGGCCAGGGCCGGTGGAACGGTGTCGCCCTGCTGTCGCGGGTGGGGCTCGACGACGTCGTGCGCGGCCTGCCCGACGAGCCCGTCTTCACCGAGGGCGGGCTCGCCGAGCCGGACGCGCGCGCCGTCACCGCGACCTGCGGCGGACTGCGGGTCACCTCGGTGTACGTGCCGAACGGCCGCAGCCCGGAGGACCCGCACTACGCCTACAAGCTGCGCTGGCTCGCCGCGCTGCGCGACCAGGTCGCGGCTGGCGACCCGGACTCGACGGTGGTGGCCGGGGACGTCAACATCGCCCCCACCGACGACGACGTGTGGGACCGGTCCCTGTTCGACGGCGCCACCCACGTCACCCCCGACGAGCGCGCCGCGCTCGCCGCGCTGCTCGGGACCGGGCTGCGCGACGTCCTGCGCGAGCGCTGGCCCGACGAGCGGGTGTTCAGCTACTGGGACTACCGGGCCGGCCGCTTCCACCAGGACCAGGGGATGCGGATCGACCTCGTGCTGGCCGGACCGGGCCCGGCCGACCGGCGCGCCGCGGTGTGGGTGGACCGCAAGGCACGCAAGGGGAAGTTGCCCAGCGACCACGCCCCTGTCGTCCTGGACCTGGACGAGGCCCCCGACGGCGACGTCGGACCGGTCGTCCCGCCGCCGTCGGCCCCTGCGCCGCTCAGCCGTCGGCGATAGCCACTCGCCGCCCGCTGGGTCCGCCGCGCGGTTGGAGCTGCGCCACATGGGGTAGGGCGATAGCCCATAAGGCCTAGCAGTGACTCCCGGGGGATGACTCGCATGACGCGTAGGACCATGACCAGCCCGCGCCGGATCAGCCGCACCGTCGGTGCCGCCGTCGCCGCGGCCGCGCTCGTCGGACTGACCGCCTGTGGTGGCGAGACGCCGCAGGTGCCGAACCTGCCGGACAACCTGCCGCAGGTCCCGGGCGTCGGTGACCCGCGCCAGGCGTTCGGCGACGCCCACCAGAAGGCCCTCGGGCTCGCCGCGCTCGGCGGCATCGGCCTGGAGCAGGGGGTCGGGAACACGGTCAAGGAGCTCGCGCCGCAGGTGCAGGGCGAGGGCCAGCAGCTCAACGACAAGCTGCGGGGCCTGGCGTCGGCGATCGGCGTCTCGCTGCCCGACCAGGTCTCCCCGGAGATCCAGGCCCAGGTCGACGACCTGAAGGCCCGCACCGATGAGCAGTTCGACCAGGGCTGGCTGCAGGCCGCGCAGGCCCAGGTCGGAGCGCTCAGCGACCAGGCCCAGCAGCTGCTGAACGTGCCCGGCCTGCCGCCGGAGCAGCTCGACCAGGCCCGGGCGCAGCTGACGAACCTGGGTGAGCTGAAGACCAAGCTGGACCAGGCCGCGGCCGAGGCCGGCGCCACGACCCCGGGCTCGGGCTCGGGCAATGCCGACGGGAACGGCTCCGGCGCCGACGGGAACGCCGGAAACGGGACCGCGCCCGGCGACGGGTCCGGCAACGGGTCCGGCAACGGCTCTGGCAACGGGGCCGGCAACGGCTCCGCCTCCGGTTCCGGCTCGCCCGCCGTCGACGCCGGCACCGGCGGCCAGGCGGCGTCGGCGTCCGACGTCGCGCTGCCGGTCGCGCTCGGCGGTGCCGGGCTGCTGCTGCTCGTCGCCGGCGCCGTCCGGCTGCGTCGCGCCCGCGCGTGACCCGTCGGCGCTGGCGCCCGGCCGGGGGCGTCCGGGGAGCGGTCGCGCTGCTGCTCCTCGGCGTCGCCCTGCTGGGCTCCGGCGCCGGTCTCGCGCTCGGCGGTGACACCCGCGTGGAGGCGAGCGACCTCGGCGCGGTCCCCACGGAACCCACCGCCGCGACGCGTGCGGTGCCGGCGGCCCGGGTACTGCCGGTCCTGGCGCCGCCCGACCCGGTCGCGGTACCCGGGGCCCCGATCGCGCCGCGCGAGCCGTGGACCGTCTCGGCGGTCTTCCCGCGCCCCGCGGCCGAGCCCGGCGCCGCGTCGCCGCCGGTCGTCCCGACGGTCCTGGAGCTCCCCGCGCGCGGCCTGGCCGCACCCGTCGACGCGGTCGGCACCGCCCCGGACGGCGGGATGGTCGTCCCCGAGCAGGTGCGCACGGTCGGCTGGTGGGCACCCGGCGTCCTGCCGGGCGGCACGACCGGGAGCGCCGTGATCGCCGGCCACGTCGACTCGCGCACCCAGGGCATCGGGTTCCTGTCGGTGCTGCCGCAGCTCGTGGTGGGCGAGCCGGTCGTCGTCCGGGGTGCCGACGGCCGCACCGCCGGCTACCGGGTCGTCGCGCGTCGCGAGTACGGCAAGCACGACCTGCCCCGCGAGGTGTTCCGCCGCGACGGCGACCCGCAGCTCGTCCTGATCACCTGTGGCGGGGTGTTCGACCCGGCCGCACGGAGCTACGAGTCGAACATCGTCGTCTACGCCGTCCCGGAGCCCTGACCCGCCGCCGGCCCTGCTGCGTCACGGTGAGCAGAGCGGTCTCACGGATACCCGGTCGGCCCCTCGCCGGCGACCGCCTACCCTGACCTGCGTGAGCAGCACCGTGACCGCCCCGCAGGAGACGACCGAGGCACCGGAGTACGCCGCCGTCCGTGAGGCCGCGCAGCGCGCCCGGGCCGCCGCCCCGGCCGTCCGCGCGGCGGGCGAGGGCCGGATCGACGACGCCCTGCGCGCCGCCGCGTCGCTGATCCGGGACCGCGCGCACGAGCTGCTCGAGGTCAACGCCGCCGACGTCGCGACGGCCGAGCGGAACGGCATGGCCGCGGGTCTGCTCGACCGGCTGCGGCTGGACCCCGAGCGGCTCGCCGGCATCGCCACCCAGCTCGAGGTGCTCGCCGCGACCCCCGAGCCGCCCACCGAGTGGCCGGTCCGCACGCTGGAGACCGGCGAGCGGGTGTTCGAGCGACGCATCCCGGTCGGCGTCATCGGCGCGGTGTTCGAGGCCCGACCGAACGTGACGGTGGACGTCGCCTCGCAGGTCCTCAAGGCCCGCAGCGCCGCCGTCCTGCGCACCGGGTCGGCCGCGCTCGGCAGCGCCACCGCACTCGTCGAGCAGGTGCTGCGCCCCGCACTGGCCGACGCCGGGCTCCCCGAGGCCGCCGTCCAGCTCGTCCCGCTGCCCGGCCACGCCGGCGCCGAGGCGCTGGTCGGGCTGCCCGACCTGGTGCCGCTGGTCGTCGTCCGCGGGTCCGGGGACGTCACCCGCAAGCTGTCGGTGCTCGGTGCGACCGCGGGCACCCGGGTGCTCGCCCACGCCGACGGCGGCGGGGTGCTCTACCTCGACGCCAGCGCCACCGAGGCCGACGTCACGCGGCTGGTCACCGACTCGACCGACCGGCTCGGCGTCTGCAACCGGCTGAACCTGCTGCTCATCGACCGGCCCGTCTACGACACCCTGCTGCCGGTCGCGAAGGCCGCCCTCGACGCCCGCGGCGTCGCGCTGTCGCTGCCCCCGCACGACCACCCGCTCGGCCACGAGTGGGCCCTGGACTCCGGGGCGGAGGCGCACGTGACCGTCGCCGTCGTCGACGGGCCGGACGACGCCGCCGACACCGCAACCCGGGAGACCTCCGGCCTGGCCGCGACGATCTGCGCCGCCGACGAGCAGGTCGCCCGGCGCTTCATCGACCGCTACACCGGCACCGGGGTGTTCTGGAACGCGCCGTCGCGGCTCCTCGACGGCTACAAGCTGCTCGGGCTGCCCGAGACCGGCATCAACGTCGACCACACGCCCGGCCCGCGCGGCCCGGTCACCTACCGCGACCTCGGGCTGCGCCAGTTCGTGATCCTGCCGCCCGAGCACGCCTGACCGGGCAGGTTGTCGGGGGTGGGGGATAGCCTCGCTCCCGTGTCCGTGATCGCCGACCAATCCGCTCTCGAGCTGCACCGGGCCACGCTGGCCAACGGGCTGCGCGTGCTCGTCGTCCCGGACCCGGCCACCCCGGTGGTCGGGGTCTCGGTGCACGTCGACGTGGGCTTCCGTTCCGAGCCGCAGGGCCGCACCGGCTTCGCGCACCTGTTCGAGCACCTGATGTTCCAGGGCAGCGAGAGCCTGGAGAAGCTGGAGCACTTCCGGCAGGTCCAGTCCGCGGGCGGGATCTTCAACGGCTCGACCCACCAGGACTACACCGACTACTTCCAGGTGCTGCCCGGTGCGGCGCTGGAACGGGCGCTGTTCCTGGAGGCCGACCGGCTGCGGGCCCCGAAGCTCACCGTCGAGAACCTGCGCAACCAGGTCGACGTCGTGAAGGAGGAGATCCGGCTCAACGTCCACAACCGCCCCTACGGCGGGTTCCCGTGGATCCTGCTGCCCCCGGTCCTCTACGATACCTTCCCGAACGCGCACAACGGCTACGGCGACTTCTCCGAGCTGGAGCAGGCGAGCCTGGACGACGCGGCCGCGTTCTTCGACACCTTCTACGCGCCGGGCAACGCCCTGGTCACCGTGCACGGCGACCTGTCCGAGCACGGTGTCGACGGCACCCTGGCCCTGGTCGAGTGGCACTTCGGGGACATCCCCGCCCGGCCCGTCCCGCAGCGGCCGTCGTTCGCCGAGCCCGCTCCCGGTGCCGAGCGCCGGCAGGCGGTGGCCGACGCGCACGCCCCGCTGCCCGCGCTCGCGCTCGGCTACCGCGTTCCCGACCCGGCCGCCGAGCCAGACGCCTACCTCGCCCACGCCATGCTCGCCACCGTCCTGGCCGACGGCGAGGCCTCGCGGCTGCAGCGCCGCCTGGTCCACGGCGGCGCCGACGGGGCTGCCCTGGTCACCGACGTCTCGGCGTCCAACGGCCTGATGGGCGGCCCGTTCGACGCCCGCGACCCCGACACCTTCACCATCACCGCGGTGCATCCGGCCGAGGTGTCCGCGGACCGGGTCACCGCCGCGGTCGACGAGGAGCTGGACCGCCTCGCCGAGCAGGGCCCCGACACCGAGGAGCTGGCGCGCCAGACCGCCCGCTGGGTCGCCGCCCTGCACCGCGAGGACGACCGCGTCATGTACCGGATGCTCGGGCTCGGCGCCCGCGAGCTGCTCTACGGCCGCGCCGAGCTCGCCGTCGAGCTCCCCGGCAGGCTGGCCGCGCTGACCGGTGCCGACGTCGCCGCCGCGGCCGCCCGGCTGCGGTCCTCCGGGCGGGCCGTCCTGCTGGTCGAGCCGACCGCCGAACCGGCCGGGGACGGCGACGCGTGAGCGCCCCGACCCGCCCCGGCACCGTGAACCACACCGAAGGGGGCCCTGCGTGAGCGCCGACCGCACCCACCGCAGCGCGGAGGAGATCGGCCGCACCGAGCGCGGCCCCCGCCCGCTGCCGTCCCTCGGCCGCACCAAGGAGGTGCCGCTGCCGGACGTGCTCACCGAGACCCTCCCGAACGGGCTGACCGTCCTGGCCGCCCACCGTCCGGGGGTCCCGCTGGTCGAGACCGTCCTGCGGATCCCGGCCGCCTCTCCGGAGCCGGTCGCCGACGCCGCCCGCACCGCGGGCACCGAGGTGCTCGCCGAGACCGTCCTGACCGGCACCGCGGGCCGCGACCGGATCGGCATCGACGACGCACTGGCCTCGGTCGGCGGGGAGCTCGGCGTCGCCGTCGACCCGGAGTACCTGCAGGCGGGCGGCTCCGCACTGGCCACCGGACTGCCGACGGTCCTCGACGTCCTCGCCGACGTCCTCACCGGCGCCACCCATCCCGACGCCGAGGTCGCCCGTGAGCGGTCCCGGCTGGCCGAGCGGATCGCGGTCGCTCGCGCGCAGCCGCGCACCGTCGCCCGCGAGGCGCTGATGCGCCGCCGCTTCGGCGACCACCCGATCGTCTCGGAGATGCCGACCGCCGAGGCGGTCGCCGCGGTGACCCCGGAGCGGGTGCGGGAGCTGCACGCCGACGTCGTCGTCCCGGACGGCGCGAGCCTGGTCCTCGTCGGCGACATCGACCCCGAGGCCGCCATCGCCGAGGTCGCCCGCCGGCTCGGGGGATGGACCGGCGACCACCCCGCCCGGTCGCTGTCCGCCCCGCCGATGCCGCAGGCGGGTGACCTGGAACTGGTCCACCGGCCCGGCTCCGTGCAGTCCCAGCTGCGCCTCACCGCGCCCGGCCTGGACCGCACGGACGAGCGCTACACCGCCTTCCAGCTCGCGAACCTCGTGTTCGGCGGCTACTTCTCCTCGCGCTGGATGGAGAACATCCGGGAGGACAAGGGCTACACCTACGGCGCACACTCCGGCCAGGAGTTCGTGCCCGGCGGCGCGGTGCTCGGCCTCGACGCCGACGTCGCCTCCGACGTCACCGCCGCCGCCCTGCTCGAGACCCGCTACGAGCTCGGCCGCATGGTGGCGGTCCCGCCGGCCGAGCAGGAGGTCACCTCGGCCCGTCGCTACGCGATCGGCTCGCTGCTGATCTCGCTGGACAGCCAGTCCGCGCTGGCCGGCACCCTGTCCGCGCTGCCCGCCGCGGGGCTCGATGTCGACTGGCTCCGGGACCGGCCGCGCCGGTTGGAGGAGGTGACCGTCGACGAGGTCGCCGAAGCCGCCACCGCGCTGTTCGCGCCGACCCGGTTCACCGGGGTGATCGTCGGGGACGCCGACGTGATCGGGCCACCGCTCGCCGCGCTCGGCGGCGTGGTCCGCGGAGGCGGGCGATGAGCCGCGGGGACTTCTCCCTCACCGAGGAGCCGGTGCTGTCGCGCAACGCGCTGTCCCGCGACGAGAACCGGCGCCTCGACCCCGGCTACGTGCGCGACACCTGGGCGAAGGCACGTGTCGTCGTCGTCGACGAGTCGGGCCGCACCCCGGTCGACTGGGAGGTCGAGCCGGGCCGCGAGTTCCGCGAGGTCGATGCCGCCGCCTGGGACGACGCGGCGGGCCGCGGCGGGCACGTCCGGACCCGCGCGGGCACCGACGTCGCCGCGGAGCCGCCGGCCGAGGCCGTGCTGCTCGGCGAACGCGACGGCGTCCCGTACTGGGCGGTGCGTGTCGGGACCGAACGCACCGCCGACAGCGACATCTTCACCGGCGAGGGGGAGTGGGCCGACCTGCGCGCCGCCGGCGCGTTCCTCGACCCGCTCGGATCCGGGCTGCTCACCGGTGCGGTCGCCACGCTGAACTGGCACGACCGCGCCCGGTTCTGCGCGATCGACGGCACCCGCACGCGCCCGCACAACGCTGGCTGGGCCCGGATCTGCGACAACGGCCACGAGGAGTACCCGCGCACCGACCCGGCGATCATCTGCCTGGTGCACGACGGCGCGGACCGCGTCCTGCTCGCCCGTCAGCCGGTGTGGCCGGCCGGGCGCTACTCGGTGCTCGCCGGGTTCGTGGAGTCCGGCGAGTCGCTGGAGGCGTGCGTGCACCGCGAGATCTCGGAGGAGGTCGGCATCGCGGTGTCCGACGTGCGCTACCTCGGCAGCCAGGCGTGGCCGTTCCCGCGGTCGCTGATGGTCGGCTTCCACGCGATCGGGGACCCGGACGTGCCGCTGACCCCGCAGGACGGCGAGATCGCCGACGCCCTGTGGATCACCCGGGACACGCTGCGGGCGGCACTGGCCCGCGGCGACTGGGGCTCCCGGGACGAGCCCGACCCCGGCGACGGCCCGGTCGTCATGCTGCCGGGCAAGGTCTCGATCGCGCGCACCATGCTGGAGTCCTGGGCGGCCGCCGGGAGCTGACCCGCGGACGAAGCGACGGCCCGCCCCGGTGAGGTACCGGTGGCGGGCCGTCGCGCTCCGTGGTGGGAGATCAGGGAAGGTGTCAGACCCCGAGTCGGGTCTTCACCTCGGAGAAGCTGGGGTTCGTCGCGACCGACTCGTCCGGGAACACGACGGTCGGCACCGTGCGGTTGCCGCCGTTGGCCTTCTCGACGAACGACGCGGCGTCCGGCTCGCGCTCGATGTCGATCTCGCGGTAGCCGATGCCGGCCTGGTCGAGCTGCAGCTTGAGCCGACGGCAGAAGCCGCACCAGCTGGTCGTGTACATCGTCAGGTCCGCCATGTCGGGTACAACCGGTCAGCTCCGCGGATTCTTCCCCGTCGGCTGTGACCTGCCCGGCACCCGGACGGGCGGGACGGGCGACCCGTGACCGTCGGGGGTGGGTGTCAGGATGGGTGGGTGCCGTCCCGATCCGCCGCCCGCCCCGCCCGTGCGACCCGCGCCGTGCCGGACCCGGCGGCCCCGGTCGGCGCGGACGGTCTGGACCCCGAGCAGCGGGCCGCGGTGTACGCACCGCGCGGCCCGGTGTGCGTCCTCGCGGGGGCGGGCACCGGCAAGACCCGCACGATCACCCGGCGGATCGCGCACCTGGTGACCTCGGGCCACGTCGCCGCCGGCCAGGTACTGGCCGTCACCTTCACCGCCCGGGCCGCGGGGGAGCTGCGCACCCGGCTGCGTGCGCTGGACGCGTCCGGGGTGCAGGCCCGGACGTTCCATGCCGCCGCGCTGCGTCAGCTGCGCTACTTCTGGCCGCAGATGGTCGGGGGCAGCCCGTGGCCACTGCTCGACGGCAAGCTGCGGCTCGTCGGCCAGGCCGCCGCCCGCGCCCGCGCCGGCACCGACTCCGACGCGCTGCGCGACCTCGCCTCCGAGATCGAGTGGGCGAAATCCACGCTGGTCGCCCCGTCGGACTACGCGGCCGAGGCCGCCCGCCGTCGTCGCGACACGCCCGGCCCGGCCGAGCAGGTGGCCGCCGTCTACGCCGCGTACGAGGAGCTGAAGAACGCGAGCGAGCAGCTCGACTTCGACGACCTGCTCCTGCACACCGCGATCGCGCTGGAGGAGCACGGTGGCGTCGCCGAGGAGTTCCGGTCGCGCTACCGGTGCTTCGTCGTTGACGAGTACCAGGACGTGACCCCGCTGCAGCAGCGCCTGCTCGACGCCTGGCTCGGCGACCGCGACGACCTGACCGTCGTCGGCGACGCCAACCAGACGATCTACACCTTCGCCGGCGCCTCGCCCCGCTACCTGCTGGAGTTCCCGCGCCGCTTCCCCGACGCCGCGGTCGTGCGCCTGCAGCGCGACTACCGCTCCACCCCACAGATCGTCGGCTGCGCGAACCAGTTGATCGGCGCGGCCCGCAACCGGCCCGCAGGGTCCCGGCTGCAGCTCGTCGGGCAGCTCCCGCCGGGGCCCGACCCGGACTTCTCCGAGCACGACGACGAGGCAGGGGAGGCCGCCGCCGTCGCGGGCCGGATCCTGACCTTGATCAACGACGGCACCGAGCCGTCGGAGATCGCGGTGCTCTTCCGGATCAACGCCCAGTCCGAGGCGTTCGAGCAGGCCCTGTCCGACACCGGAGTGCCCTACCAGATCCGCGGCGGCGAGCGGTTCTTCAACCGGCCCGAGATCCGCCGGGCGATGCTCGCGTTGCGCACCGCGGCGCCGGACCAGCGGCCGGGCACCGACCTCGTCGACGTCACCCGCGCGGTGCTGACCGCGCGCGCCGGGCTGACCGACGAGCCGCCGAAGGGCGCCACCCTGCGCGCGCAGTGGGAGTCGCTGCTGGCGCTGGTCGGCGTCGCCGAGGAGCTCGCGGCGGTCGAGCCGCAGGCCGATCTGCAGCGGCTGTGCGTGGAGCTGGAGACCCGCGCCGACCACGCGCAGGCGCCCGTCGTCAACGGCGTCACGCTGGCGTCGCTGCACGCGGCGAAGGG
The DNA here is from genome assembly GCF_008369905.1 of Pseudonocardia sp. EV170527-09. NCBI lineage: Bacteria > Bacillati > Actinomycetota > Actinomycetes > Pseudonocardiales > Pseudonocardiaceae > Pseudonocardia > Pseudonocardia sp. EV170527-09. The sequence goes on along the minus strand of NZ_VRMC01000008.1, from coordinate 15,800 downwards.
CCTGGAGTGGGACGCGGTGTTCCTCGTCGGACTCGCCGACGGCACCCTCCCCATCGGCCACGCGGGTGACGACGAGGCCGCCGTCGAGGAGGAACGCCGGCTGTTCTACGTCGGCGTCACCCGCGCCCGGCGGGTGCTGTCGATGTCGTGGTCGCTGTCCCGGGCCTCCGGGCGCGGACCGAAGCGACGCCGCTCGCGGTTCCTCTACGGACTGATCCCGGACTCGCACCCTGCGTCCCGTGTGGCCGGCGAGCGCCGCCCCGGGGGCGCCCGGCCCAAGTGCCGCGTCTGCGGGACCCCGCTGTTCGGCACCACCGCCACCAAGCTCCTCCGCTGCGACGACTGCCCGTCCGATGTGGACCTGGAGCTGCTGGACCGGCTGAAGCAGTGGCGGGCGGCGGAGGCGAAGGCGCAGGACGTGCCCGGTTTCGTCGTGCTCACCGACGCCACGCTCACCGCGATCGCGGAGCAGCGGCCGGCCGGCCCGTCGGCCCTGGTCGGCATCCCGGGGATCGGCGCGGCCAAGCTGGACCGCTACGGCGACGAGGTGCTCCGGGTGCTCGCCGAGCACGAGGCGGAGGGGACGCGACCCCCTCTTCGGTAGGGATCTGCGTGAACTTCCGGCGAGACTTCGAATAATCGGTTGCCGTGCCGTGTGCAGCACTTCTAGTGTCGTCGGCGCCAGGTGGAGCGCCACGCTCCTGACACAGACGCGTCGCGCGGGAGACCGCGGGCGGAACCGGAGGAGGTGACGAGATGGGCACGATCAACACGACCGACCTGATCGGCACCACCCTGTCCGTCCCGGCCCCGGTGTGCGTCCCGGAGCAGACCGTCGTCGCGCACGACGTCGCTCACGCGGGCATCGCGGTCACCGCGGAGTCCGGCGTCCGTCGTCGTCAGCAGGGGGTGGCGCTGCTCGCGCCGTCGACGCTCCGTTCCACGGGTGAGGTGTACCCGCAGGGCGGCATGCCGGTCGCGGTCGCCGGCCCGATCTTCGATGACAAGTGCACAGCTGCGTTCGTTCCCGGGCGCCGAGGGGGTACCTGACCTCCTCAGCACCCAGCGAGTCCCATCGGGGCCGCGGAACCCACGCACACGGGTTCCGCGGCCCCGATTTTTTGTCCCGGATTCCGTCCCGAGAGATGACACACCCTGACCAGACCGGTCCTGACCTGTAGCAGAGAAGTTCGATCGAGGAGGTCGATCGTGTACGTGCGATCCGTTCCGTGTGACGGCGGAATGATCACCGAGCAGTCCGGCGCCGGCGTCGGACCCGACCAGGTGCGGCTCCGGTCGGTGCCGAGCGGGCCGTCCGGCCGCGGCTCGGCCCTGCCCTGCCGCAACGGCGACGCCGACCTGTGGTTCGCCGAGGCCCCGGCCGAGCTGGAGGAGGCCAAGTCCCGCTGCGGCGGCTGCCCGCTCCGGCAGGCCTGCCTGGAGGGCGCGCTGGAGCGCGCCGAGCCGTGGGGCGTGTGGGGAGGCGAGATCTTCGACCACGGTCGGGTGATCCCGCGCAAGCGCCCGAGGGGGCGTCCCCGCAAGGCCGACCTGGAGCGCGACCGGGCACTGGCCCTGGCCGCGAGCCGCTGACCACAGCACCACCGGCGCGACCCGCACCGCGGCACCGCCGACCCACCAGACCCGAGGAGACCGACATGAACGACCTGAAGCCGGCACCGGCCGTGCGACCGATGACCCACACCGACCGTTCGTCCCACCTCGTGAACCAGGAGAACGTGATGACGCTCATCCAGGAAGCGTTGGCGAGATCTCATCAGCAGGAAGCGCAACGGGTGGCGGCCGAGCACCGGCTCGCGCGCCGGATCACCGCGGGCCGCGGCTGGTCCTGGATCGCGGCCTGGGCCGCCTCCCGAGCCGAACGGGCGCGGCTGCGCGCCGGCTGATCCTGCGGCCGACCCCGTCGGTGCCCCGTCCGGACCCGCGTCCGGGCGGGGCGCCGTCGTGTCCGGGACCTGCTGTTCCTCGGGTGGGAGGGTGCCTGCTCGTCGCTGTGCTCTGCTCACCGATACGCAGCACCGCAGCTCAGGGGGCCTGCGAGCCGGCGAAGGCGTCGGCGAACTCCGGCGACGGGGCGATCTCGGTGATCACGTCGACCAGTACCCCGTCCGGCCCGGCGACGATGAAGTGCCGCTGTCCGAATGCCTCGTCCCGCACCGGGAGCAGGGCCTCCAGGCCGCCGCGGACGACGAGGCGGTCCCATTCGGCGTCGACGTCGTCGACCTCCATGTTCACCAGCATCCCGCCGGTCGACCGCCCGCGGTACGCCGCCGGGATCGTCGGATGGTCCCGGTCGAGCAGGGCGAGCTCGAAGCGCCCGCGCCGGAGACTGACGTACCAGTCGGCGTCGAAGACGCTCTCGAATCCCATCGGCCCGGTCCAGAACGCGCGGGCGGCCGGGAGGTCGGCCGTCGCGAGGACCGGGTAGCAGCTGTGGAGCACGGTGCACCCTCTTTGCATACCGTCGGTATGTGAACGAAGTCAGCATACCATCGGTATGTCAATCGGCCGATGGCGCGGCTGTCCGGTCCGAGCGAACCGGATGCCGAGTCGTCGGGGTGGCAGCTGGTCGACGCGCCGGGACAACCCGTCGAGCGCGCAGTGGTGGCAGCCCGGCCGGGCCGCGCTCGACCGGGCGCCCCTGGCTCCGCTGTGAACCCGGAGACGGCGCTCACCTGCAGTGCTGCGTATCGGTGAGCAGAGCAGAGCGACGACAGCACACCCCTGCCCGGAGGACCGGTGGAGCGAGGGGAGAGGTCAGCCCGTCGGGGCGTCCGGCTCGAACATCTCCGGCTGCCACTCGGCGACGATCTCCCGCAGCCGCACGTGGGAGTCGAGCTGGCACAGGATGCCGACGGTCCCCATCGTCACCCGGTGCACCAGCAGGAACCGCGGGGGCAGGTTCAGCGACCGGCCGATGGCCGCCTCCGGGCTGCGGAGGTCACCGACCCGCTCGGCCTGCTGCTGGATCCACCGGCGGCTGAAGTGGAACTCCTCGGTCCCCAGCGGTTCGGTGAAGGGTGCGAGGTAGCCGAGGATCTGCTCGGACTCGATCCGGGCGCCGTCGCGGACGAACTCGGCCGAGCGCATCAGGGCCATCAGGTCCCCGCTGCGCCTCTCGAGCGCGTACTTGGTCATCGTGACCAGCTCGGGCGGCATGCCGTCGGGCATCCGGGCGACGGCGCCGAAGTCGAGGACGAGCAGGCGGCCGTCGTCGAGGATCCCGAAGTTGCCGGGGTGCGGGTCGGCGTGCAGCAGGTGCGTGCGGTCCGGCGCGGAGTAGTGGAAGCGGGCCAGCTGGTTGCCCGCGTGGTCGCGCTCCTCGCGGGTGCCGTCGCGGATGATCGAGGCCAACGGACGGCCCTGCACCCACTCGGTGATGACGGCCTTGGGTGCGGACCCGACCACGCGGGGGATCTTCACGTCCGGGTCGTCCTCGTAGAACGCGGCGAACTCGCGCTGGTAGGCGGCCTCGTCGCGGTAGTCGAGCTCCTCCTCCATGCGGTCCTTGAGCTCCGCGACCAGTGGCTTGATCTCCATCCCGGGGACCAGCGGCTGCAGGATGCGGCTCATCCGCCCGAGCTGGCGCAGGTCCGAGCGCAGCGCCTCCTCGGCGCCGGGGTACTGCACCTTGACGGCGACCTCGCGGCCGTCGCGCTTCCAGACCGCGCGGTGCACCTGGCCGATGCTGGCCGAGGCGGCGGGGGTCTCGTCGAAGTCGGTGAACCGGGACCGCCACGACCGCCCGAACTGCTGGGTGAGCATGTAGTCGACGTCGGCCATGGGCATCGGCGGCGCCGCGGCCTGCAGCTTGGTGAGTGCCTCGCGGTAGGGCTCGGCGTACTCGTCGGGCACGGCCGCCTCGAACACGCTCAGCGCCTGCCCGAACTTCATCGCTCCGCCCTTGAGCTCGCCGAGCACCTCGAACAGCTGCTCGGCGCTCTTGGCCGCGAGCTGGGCGGCGATCTCGTCGCGGTCACCACCGGTGAGACGGCGCCCGAATCCTGCCGCGGCACGTCCGGCGACGCCGAGCGGGAGGCCGGCGAGCTTGGCGGTGCGCGAGACGGTCCGTCGGGGAATGTCGCTCACGCCATGATTGTCCACCCGGCCGGGGTGGTCCCGCACGGCGCGGTGGGCCCCGGAGCACCGTCCGGGACCGGCCCGGCCGCTGTGCCGCAGGGGCAGCCGGGGCGTCGGAAGCCCGGTCGGGTGACGACCGTCGCCGCGTCCGCGCCGACCTCCAGCACCGCGCCCCACGATGCGGGCGGCGCCCCGCCACGCACCGGCCCGTCGACGGCGGTGAGCACCTGACCGACCGCCACCGCCGCCGTCGCGACCAGCACGTGCGGTGCCGCCGACGACGACCCCCCGGCCGTGCGGGGCGCCCCGGCGCAGTCGGGACACGGCCCCCGGCCGGGCAGGACGAGCGGCCCGACCACGCCGCGGCCGTCGCGCAGGGCCACGAACAGATGCTCCATCGGCGACTCCGGCGGCACCGGCCCGTCGCCGACGAGCACCACCAGGTCCGCGGGGACCCGCCGGGGCGGATCGGTGCCGACGCCCGCGTCGCGCAGGAAGGCGCGCAGCTCGCCCTCGCGGTCCCGGCCCGGCCCCACCGGCAGCCCGGCCAGGACGTCGTCGGCGCCCGTCACGCCATGGACCTGCGGGTACAGCTGTCCGATCCCGGCCCGGGCCAGCCCGGCGACGACCGCCACGGCGAGTGCGTCCGCGCCGCGGACCTCGACGAGCGTGCCCTCCCGGCGCCGCCGGACCCGGTCCTCGACGTCCGGGTCGGCGAGCAGCCCCGCCCGCCACAGGACGGCGAGCAGCACCGCGACCTCGTCGTCGCCCCGGGTGAGCGCACCGGTCGCGCACGGGCCGTCGACGAGCCGGTCCAGCGCGGCGACGGCGGCGGGGGACAGCTCCTCCAGCAGCCGGGCCCGGGGTGGGCCGGACCCGATCCGGCGGGCCCGCGGTCCGGCGGGGAGGACGGCGAGGTGGGCGGCGAGCGCGAGCCGTGGGGGCAGTCCGGTCACCCGGGCCACGGTGCCCGGTCCGCGTGGTGACGGGGCCGGAACGCGTCCGCGCCGTTCGCACCCGCGAACCGCGGCGGCCTACCCTGGAGCCATGGCGAGTCCCCCGGTAGAGGTCCGACGCAGCGCCCGCCGGAAGCGCATGGTCAGTGCCCGGCGGGAGGGGGAGCGGCTCGTCGTGTTCATCCCGGGCTGGATGTCCGCCGAGCAGGAACGCGACTGGGTCGCCGAGATGGTGAAGCGGGTCGAGGCGAGTGAGGCACGTCGCCGCTCACCGGGCCGCGACAACGACGAGGCCCTGATGCGCCGCGGCCAGGAGCTGTCGAAGCGCTGGCTGGAGGGGCGGGCGCGGCCGTCGTCGATCCGGTGGGTGCCGGTGATGCGCACGCGCTGGGCGTCCTGCACCCCCGACGACGCCACCATCCGGATCAGCGAACGCCTGCGGGACGCGCCGGGCTGGGTCGTCGACTACGTGCTGGTGCACGAGCTGGCCCACCTGCTGTCCGCCGCGCACGACGACGTCTTCTGGTCCTGGGTGCGCCGCTACCCGCGCACCGAGCGGGCCATCGGTTACCTGGAGGGCCTCAACGCCGCCGCCGAGCTCGGCATCAGCGGTGTCGACGGCGACCCGGCCACCGCCGACGAGACCGACGGGTCCGCCGACGCTGACGGAGAGGTCGGCGGGTTCGGCGGGACCGGCCCCGGGGTGGAGCCGGTCCGCGCGACCGGGACCTGAGCCGGGCTCAGGAGCCCGACCGGCCCGTCCCGTCCTCGCCGTCGGTGCCGTCGGTGTCCTCCGTGGAGGGCTTCTCCGACGACCCGGACGACTCGGCCTTCTTCTCCGCGTCGGCCGCCATCTGGCGCTCCAGCTCGGCGATCGGGTCGTCCGGGACGGCCCCGCCGGCCGTGCCGCCGCGCACGAAGGCGGCCGGGTCGTCCAGGTCGTCGGCCGACGGGATCAGGTCGGGGTGCGCCCAGACCGCGTCGCGACCCTCGACGCCGCGCTCGGCCCCCAGGAGCTTCCACAGGTCCGCCGCGGCCCGCAGCTTCCGCGGCCGCAGCTCCAGCCCGACGATCGTCGCGAACGCCTGCTCCGCGGGTCCGCCCGAGGCGCGGCGGCGACGCATCGTCTCGCGCATCGCCTCGGCCCCGGGCAGGCGCTCGGTCAGGGCATCGGCGACGACGGTGTCCACCCAGCCCTCGATCAGGGCGAGCAGGGTCTCGAGCCGGGCCAGCGCCGCCTTCTGCGCCGGGGTGTCCTCCGGCTCGAACATGCCGGACTGCATGGCCTCCTGGATCGACTCCGGGTTCGACGGGTCGATCCCGCGGGCGAGCTCCTCGATCCGTGAGGTGTCCACGGTGATGCCGCGGGCGTACTCCTCGACGGCGCCGAGCAGCCGCTCGCGCAGCCAGTGGACGTGGGTGAACAGCCGCTGGTGGGCGGCCTCGCGTGCGGCGAGGAACAGCGTGACCTCGCCGGCCGGGCGGTCCAGGCCCTCGGTGAACCGGGCGACGGCCTCGGGCAGCAGGGCCGACGTGCGCTCCGGGCCGACCGGGATGCCGAGGTCGGTGGAGGTCAGCACCTCCTTGCCGTGCTGGGCCAGGCCCTGGCCCAGCTGGCTGCCGAACGCCATTCCGCCCATCTTGCCGAGCATCCCCAGCATCGGGCCGGCCGCGCCGCGGACCTCCTCGGGCAGTCCCTCGACCCAGGCCGAGGACAGCCGCGTCGCCACCGGGTCGCAGAGCCGCTTCCAGGTCGGCATCCCGGCCCGCACCCAGTCCGAGGGCGTCCAGGCCTTCACCTCGCCGCCGGAGGAGGGGAACGACGTCGCCGGGTCGAGCCACAGCTCCGCGAGCTTCACGGCCTCGGCGACCCCGCTGCGCTGGGCGTCGGTGAGCGACGACGTCGACTGCGCGAGCTGCTGGGTGGCGATCTGGGCGGCGAGGTCGTAGTCGACGGGCCCGCCGTCGCCGGAGCCGCTGCTGGAGAGCATCTGGCCGAGCTGGGACAGCATCTGGCCGAGCTGGCTCATGTCGAACTGGCCGCCGCCGGGCATGCCCGGCATGCCGGGGAGCCCGCCCATGCCGAACGCCGCGAACGGGTTCTGGCCCGCGCCGCCGGACGGCCCCGAGGGGTCGTCGGACTGCGGGTGCGACCCGAAGCCGAACGGGTCCTTCGGGCCCTCGGGCTCACCCTTTCCGCCCGTGCCCGACGCACCCCCGTCCTTGCCGGAGGCGTCGCCGGAACCCGAGTCGGGCTGGTCGCCGGGCTCGCGGTCGGGGTCACGGTCGGCGGGGCCGAAGCCGAAGGGGACGTCGCTCATGCCGTCCACCGTACGCGGGGCCGGGGGCTGGTCGCCGCCCCACGGCCGGTGGATCGGGCCTGGTGGGGCCGTGTTCGCTGCGGGCGGACCGGGGAACTAGGAGCATCCGGCGGGCGTACCGCCGGTGTCGAGGGTGGTCAGCGCCCCGACCGCCTCGTCGAGGGTCCCGACCCGCACCAGCTGCAGCCCGTCGGGCGCGTCCTCGGCGGCCTCGGCGCAGTTCGCGGCCGGCACCAGGAACGTCTGCGCGCCGACCTCGCGGGCCTTCAGCATCTTGAACCGGATGCCGCTGATCGGGCCGACCCGGCCCTCGGCGTCGATGGTGCCGGTGCCGGCGACGAACCGGCCGCCGGTCAGCGGGCCCGGGGTCAGCTTGTCGACCAGCGCCAGGCTGAACATGAGGCCGGCCGAGGGGCCGCCGACATCGCCCAGGGAGATGGTCAGCTTCTGCCCCTCGGCGGGGGAGGTGGCCGGGGTGATGCCCAGGAAGGCCCGCGCCGGGTCGTCCGGGTGGGCGGCCGGGGTCACGGTGACCCGGCGCGGCGCGGCGTCCCCGCGCCGGATCGTGAGGGTGACCGGCTCCCCGGGGCGCGCGGCGCCCGTCGCGTCGAGCAGCCCCTGGACCGAAGTCACCGGGGTCGCGCCGACGGCGCGGATCTCGTCGCCCGGCTCCAGCACCCCCGCCGACGGCGAGCCGGGGGTCAGCGCGCCGACCGTGACCCGGGTCGGCAGGTGGAGGTGGTTCAGCGCCGCGGCCTCGGCGTTCGCGATCGAGCCGTCGAACTCCTGCTGGTTGGCCTGCGTGACCTGCTCGGTGGACTCGCCGGGCGGGTACAGCGACCAGCGCGGCGCGAGCCGGTAGGTGCCCGAGGCCCACATGCCCAGGGCCCGCAGCGTCGAGATCCCGTCGGTGACGCCGACGGTGGTCATGTTCAGGTGCCCGGTCGTCGGGTAGGTCGGCAGCCCCTCCGCCGACACCACGGGCGTGCCGTCGACCTCGCCGAGGGTGTCGAACGTGGGCCCGGGCCCGAGGGCGACGACCGGCGCGGGGACCACCGTCCCGACCGCGGTGAGCGCCAGCAGTACGAGGACCGCGGTCACCCACGTCGAAGATCGAACGCCCACGGAACGGAACCCTACGATCGTGCGACGGCGGGGGTGCGCCCGACCCCGGTCCGTCCTGCGACGATGCGGGTCGGGGTGCCGGTGCAGAGCTGCCCGATGTGTCGTTTTCGTCCCGACACGCCGGGACCCGACGGCGACTTCACCGAACCTCCGTACAGTTGCCCTCGGAGAACCGTGCCGTCGCCCCAGCCGGCCGCGCTCTCCACGTGTCGTACCCGAACTGTGGAGTGTGCCCGTGTCGTCCATGCGGCCCCCTGTGGGAGCGCCGTCGCTGACCCGCCGAACCCGAATCCTGCTGGTCGCCGCGGGCGTCCTCGTAGTGCTTCTGCTCGGTGGCTCGCGGCTGCTGAACTTCTACGTCAACTATCTGTGGTTCGGCGAGGTCGGTTTCCGGAGCGTCCAGCTCACCCGGCTGTTCACCCAGATCGTGCTCTTCGGGGTCGTGGCCCTGGTGGTGGGTGGTCTGGTCGCGCTGACGCTGTGGCTGGCCTACCGGTACCGCCCGGTCTTCGTGCCGGTGTCCGGCCCCGAGGACCCGGTCGCGCGCTACCGGACCACGATCATCCAGCGCCTGCGTGTGTTCGCCGTCGGCGTGCCGGTCGTGATCGGGCTGATCGCCGGTCTCGCGGCGCCGGCGCAGTGGCAGACCGTGCAGATGTTCCTGCACAGCACCCCGTTCGGCCGGGCCGATCCCGAGTTCGGCAACGACATCGGGTTCTACGCCTTCACCCTGCCGTTCCTGCGGATGAGCCTGAACTGGCTGTTCGTCGCCGTCGCGATCTGCTTCGTGCTCGCGCTGGTGACCCACTACATCTTCGGCGGCATCCGGCTGTCGGGCCGCTCCGGCTTCGTCTCCACCGCCGCGCGGGCCCAGCTCGCCGTGCTCGCCGGGGTGTTCGTGCTGCTCAAGGCCGTCGCCTACTGGTTCGACCGCTACGACCTGCTGTGGTCCAACCGGAACGCGCAGACGTTCTACGGCGCCACCTACACCGACCTCAACGCGGTCCTGCCCGCCAAGCTGATCCTGCTGGTCATCGCGGTGATCTGTGCGCTGGCGTTCTTCGTCGCGGCGTTCCGCCAGAACCTCCAGATCCCGGCCGTCGCCGTGGTCATGCTGGTGGTCTCCTCGATCCTGGTCGGCACGGCGTTCCCGCTGGTGCTGCAGCAGTTCGTCGTCGCGCCCAACGCGAACGTCAACGAGGCCCCGTCGATCGAACGCAACATCGCGGCGACCCGGGACGCGTTCGGGATCGGCCCGGACAAGGTCGACATCACGCCCTACGCGGGTACGTCGGAGGCCACACCGGCCCAGGTCCGGGCCGACACCGACACCATCCCCAACATCCGGCTGCTCGACCCGGGCAAGCTCAACCGCACGTTCACCCAGCTCCAGCAGCGACGGAACTTCTACGGGTTCTCGCCCAACCTGGACATCGACCGCTACACCGTCGGCGGCCAGACCCGCGACTACGTCGTCGCGGCGCGCGAGATGAATGCCAACGGCCTGGTCAACAACCAGGAGGACTGGATCAACCGGCACCTGGTCTACACCCACGGCAACGGGATCGTGGCCGCGCCGGCGAACCAGGTGAACGAGGCGCTGGAGGACGCGGGCGGCTCCGGCGGTCTGCCGAACTTCCAGGTCTCCGACACCCAGCAGCAGGGTTTCGTGCCCGTCCAGCAGCCCCGCATCTACTACGGCGAGCTGCTCGACAACCAGTACTCGATCGTCGGTGCCGAGCCGGGCACCCCGCCGCGGGAGTACGACTCCGACGAGGCGCAGTACACCTACACCGGGGCCGGCGGCGTCCCGATCGGCGGGCTGTTCAACCGCACGGTGTTCGCGCTGGCCTACGGCGAGCGGAACATCCTGTTCAACAACTCGATCAACGCCGACTCGAAGATCATGTACGTCCGGAACCCGCGGGACCGCGTGCAGGCGGTGGCCCCGTGGCTGACGCTGGACAACGACCCGTATCCGGCCGTCGTCGACGGGCGGGTGCAGTGGATCATCGACGGCTACACCACGCTGCAGAACTTCCCCTACGCCGAGCGCGTGCAGCTGGGTGACGCCACGTCGGACTCGCGGCTCGGGCCGAACGGCCAGCAGCTGCCGAACGACACGATCAGCTACCTGCGCAACTCGGTGAAGGCCACCGTCGACGCCTACGACGGCACCGTGAAGCTCTACGCCTTCGACGAGACCGACCCGGTGCTGCAGACCTGGGAGAAGGCGTTCCCGGGCACGGTCGAACCGCGCTCGGCGATCACCCCGGACCTGCAGGCCCACCTGCGCTACCCGGAGGACCAGTTCAAGGTCCAGCGTGAGCTGCTGACCCGCTACCACGTCGACGACCCGAACGAGTTCTTCTCCACCGTGTCGTTCTGGGACGTCCCGTCCGACCCGACCGTGCAGGGCGGCAACGGCGGCAGCCAGGACGCGCAGCCGCCGTACTACATCTACGCCGGGCTGCCGGGGCAGGAGGGCGCGTCGTTCCAGCTCACCAGTGCGCTGGTGAGCCTGCGGCGGCAGTTCCTCGCCTCCTACGTCTCGGCCAGCTCGGACCCCGACACCTACGGGAAGCTGACCGTGCTGCAGCTGCCGAACGAGACCCAGACGCTCGGCCCGCAGCAGGTCCAGGCCCGGTTCCTCGGTTCGCCCGAGGTGTCGTCGGAGCTGAACCTGCTGCGGCAGAACCAGACCACGATCGACTACGGCAACCTGCTGACGCTGCCGGTGGCCGGTGGTCTGCTCTACGTCGAGCCGGTCTACATCGAGCGCGCGGGCGGGCAGGACAACTCGACCTACCCGCAGCTGGCCCGCGTCCTGGTGTTCTACGGGGACCGGCTCGGCTACGACGCGAGCCTGTCCCGGGCTCTCGACGAGGTGTTCGGCGCCGGCGCCGGTGCCGCCGCGGGCGGAGCCGCCCCGACGACCGGGCAGCCCGGCCGGCCGACGACGCCCACGACCCCGACCACGCCGAACGGTCAGGGCGCCCAGACCCCGGCGGCGCCCAACGCGGCGCAGGCGACCGCGGCGCAGCAGATCCGCACGGCGTTGAACGACCTCAAGGCGGCCCAGCGGTCCGGTGACTTCGCCAAACAGGGCGAGGCGCTGGCGGCGCTGGACCGTGCGGTCGCGGCGTTCCAGAGCGCCGGCGGCTGATCGCGGCTGATCCTCGTCGGGCCGGACCCCCCTGCGGGTGGGGTCCGGCCCGGTGTGTAGGGTTGTGCCTACAACACAGACGGAACGCACGCGGTTCCGTTCGGCGCGGGGTGGAGCAGCTCGGTAGCTCGCTGGGCTCATAACCCAGAGGTCGCAGGTTCGAATCCTGCCCCCGCTACCACTCACGAAGGCCCCCGGGGACACCCCGGGGGCCTTCGTCCTGTCAGGGGGTCCGCGCGTACTCGGCGACGACCACGCCCGAGCGGTACGGCGTCGACCGCACCAGCTCCCACGACCGCGGGTGGTACCCGCCGGCGTCGTCGAACAGGGACGTGCCCGCCCCGAGGACGACCGGGTTCACCTTGAGCACCAGCCGGTCGATCTCGCCCGCCAGCGCGGTCGCGAGTCGCCCGCCCCCGCAGAGCCAGATGTCGGCGCCGTCGCGCCGTCTCAGCTCGCGGACGAGCTCCACCGGGTCGCGCCCGGTCAGGGTGATCCCGGCGGGCACCGTGTCGGCGGGGCGGCTGCGGGACAGGACGTACTGCTCCAGGTGCGGATACGGGTCGGCGGTGACCGACAGGCCCGCGGCGTAGGTGTTCCACCCCATCAGCACGGTGTCGAAGCGGGTGTTGTCCGCGGTCAGCCCGAGCATCCCCAGCCCGACGGCCGGGATCGTGTCGGTCCACTCGCGCAGGATCATGTCGATGTGGTCGCCGGTCTGCGGAAAGGCGTCGAAGGAGCCGTCGGGGGCCGCGATGCGGCCGTCGAGCGAGACCGCGACGTAGTAGACGAGTTCACGCACGGGCAGACCTCCGGGGTCGATCAACCACGACTGTTGTCGTGGTTGATCGAAAGTACAACAGGCGTCGTGGTTCGTCTACGGTGTCGGTATGGCACGCAACGACGACCGCAGGCAGCGGCTGGCCGACGCCGGGCTGGCCGTGCTGGCCCGCGAGGGCGCCCGGGGGCTGACCCACCGCGCGCTGGACCGGGAGGCCGGTGTCCCGACCGGTACGGCGTCGAACTACTTCCGGACCCGCGCCGAGCTCGTCCGTGCGCTGGCCGACCGGATCGGGCAGCGGCTGGCGCCGGATCCGGAGACCGTCGCCGGGCTGCGGGCGGGGGAGGCCGGGCCTGCGATGTTCGCCGACCACATCCGCGACGTCGTGCGCCGGCTCGGCGCCGAACCCGAGGTGACGCTGGCGCTGTTCGAGCTGCGCCTGGAGGCCGCCCGGCGGCCGGAGGTCGCCGAGGTCATGGGGGAGTGGCTCCGCGCCGCGTTCGCCGGCGACGTCGCCTACAACCGGGCCGCGGGGCTGCCCGGCGGGCCCGCGGAGATCGCGCTGTTCCACTACGCGGTCGACGGCCTGCTCCTGGACCGGCTGACCCTGTCCATCGACCCGGACACCCCGACCGACGCCGTCGTCGACGCGCTCGTCGACGGTCTGCTCCCGCCCGCTCAGGGCGCCGGTGCGACCTCCAGCACCCGGTAGCCGCGCTCGGAGGCGAATCGGGTCGTCGGGAAGCCCTGCTCGTCGCTCAGCCACCGTTGCAGCGAGTCCGAGCCCAGGTTCTTCGCCACCACCAGGTAGGCCCGCCCGTCGGGGAGGAGCCGCGGGAGCCAGCGCAGCAGCAGCTCGTGCAGCGCGGCCTTGCCCGAGCGGATCGGAGGGTTGGAGTAGATCCCGGCGAAGGTCACGTCGTCCGGGACCTCCTCGGGCCGGCAGGCGGTCACGTTGCCCAGCCCGGCCGCCTCGGCGTTCTCCCGGGTGAGGCCCAGCGCGCGCTCGTTGAGGTCCACCGCCCACACCGGCCGCCGACGGCGCCGGCTGGCCAGCGTGAGCGCGATCGGGCCGTAGCCGCAGCCGACGTCGAGCAGCGGCCCGCGGACCGGCGGCATCGGCGCTGTGTCGAGCAGCACCTTCGTCCCGCGGTCGAGGCGGCTGTGCGAGAACACCCCGGTGTCGGTCACCAGCGACAGATCCACGTCGGAGGTGTGCAGGCGCACCGTCCCGCGGTGGCTCGCGACGGACGGCGTGGCGCTGAAGTAGTGGTCACCCACGCCGGGTGATGCTACGGCGGGGACACTGGGTGCATGCCGACACCACAGCCGATCCCCGAGGACGTCCCCATCCGTGAGGAGCCGATCCGGATCGGCCAGTTCCTCAAGCTCGCCGGACTGGCCGAGGACGGCGCGGATGCCCGCGAGATCCTCGAGGCGGGCGAGGTCACGGTCAACGGGGCGCCGGAGCACCGTCGTGGCGCCCAGCTCCGCCGTGGCGACGTCGTCTCGGTGGCCGGGCGGAGCCTCCGCCCGGCCTGAGGCTCACCAGCCGAGGTGGTCGAACGCCGTCGCCAGGGTGGGGGCCAGGGTCTCGGCGTAGGTCGCGGTCAGGTGGTTGTCGTCCATGTAGACGAGCACGTTGCCCACCTCGCTGCGGCAGAGCGCCGGGTCGCAGATGCCGTCGGACACGTCGGCGAACACCACGTTCGGCGGGACGCCCGGGACCACCGACCACGGCGGGTACGGCTGGTACAGCGTGTGCCGGTCGACGTCGCAGTCCGGTGCGCCCCGGCCCTGCGTGGCGACGCAGTCGACCACGTTGAAGTCGAACCGCGGGTTGTCGCGGACCGCGACGACCGGGATCCCTGCCGCGTCGAGCCGCTGCCAGGCCTGCACGAACCCCTCGGGGGTCTGCTCGTGCAGCCCGGGGCGCACGTCGCGGCTGGCGAGGGTCAGGACGGCGTCGGGGTGCATCTCGACCAGCTGGTCGTGCACCGCGGCGTTCCAGTCGGTGCAGCCCTGGTCGTCGGCGACGGTCTCCGAGCGCACCGACATCGGGCAGGCCCCGCGGAACATGCCCACCATCGACCAGTTGCGCTGCTCGGCGATCACCGCGAGCGCGGCGGCGTACTGCTGGGCGTGCGAGTCGCCGACCACGGCGACCGTCCGCTCCGAGGTCTCCGGGTCCGGCGCGGGCACCGTGCAGACCTCCAGATCCGCGCCGTGCTCGGACGGCCCGCAGTCCCAGCTGGTGCGGTGGTAGCTCCAGTCGTCGGGCGCCTGCACCAGCGACGGGGTCAGCTCGGCGTCGGCCGGGTCGAGCGAGGCGAGGTCGAACTGCGGGGACAGCGCCCCCGTGCCCGGGTGCGACGGCGAGCCCGCCAGCACCGGTGTCGACGCCCGCGCGGCGGCCAGCCCGTACCAGGACCCCGCCGCGACGAGCACCGTCAGCGCCAGCACCCCGCCGGTGCGCAGCGCGCGGCGCACGTCGAGCGCGGCGACCCGCTGCTCGACGAACCGGTGGGTCAGCCAGGCCAGCACGAACGACACCCCGATCACGGCGGCGCCCTGCTCCAGGTCCAGCCGGTCCTGCCCGGTGCGCACCAGCGTGAGCGTCAGGATCGGCCAGTGCCACAGGTACAGCGGGAACGAGAGGTCGCCGATCGTGCGCAGCACCCGTCCCGACAGCAGGTGGTCGACGCCGAACCGGTGCCCGGACCGCCCGGCGACCAGCACCATCGCCGCGGCCAGCGTCGGCCAGAGCGCGGCCCAACCGGGGAACGCGCGGTCGACCTGCAGCAGGATCCCGCAGGAGACCAGCGCCACCACGCCGCCCCAGCCGAGCACGGCGCGGGTGCCGGGGGTCAGCTCCGGCCGGTCCTCGATCCGGGAGATCCACAGCGCCAGCAGCCCGCCGAGTGCGAACTCCCAGATCCGCGTCGCGGAGTGGAAGTAGGCCAGCGGCTGGTTCACCAGCGTCAGGTACACCGAGTACGCGAACGAGGCCCCGCCGACGGCGAGCAGCGTGCCGGTCAGCCGCCGGTGCAGGTCGGCGCCGTCCCGCCGGGTCGCGATCGCGACGCCGGCCACGACCAGCGGCGCGAGCAGGTAGAACTGGCCCTGGATGGACAGCGACCAGAAGTGCTGGACGATGCTCGCCGCGTTGTCGCGGGCCGCGTAGTTGTGATGTCCAGGGAGGTTGGTCAGCCTGGTGACTGGTGGCTGGCCGCCGATGGCGGAGTGAGCGCGGTGGTGATTGTAGAAGTGCAGCCAGCCGGGTAGGGCGTCGTTGCGTTGGCGGGTCGACTCATAGAGTCGGGCGTAGGCCCAGCCGTCGGCCAGGGTCC
>NZ_VRMC01000089.1:0-22668 GCF_008369905.1 Pseudonocardia sp. EV170527-09 | reverse complement strand
GTCGGCCATCCCCGCCGGCCCCTCGGCCCGGTAGCGGTCGGACCACTTCTTGGCGGTCCGCGCGGAGACCATGAACATTGTCGCGGCCGCGGTGTGGGTCCAGCCGTGCTCGACGACGAGTTGAGCGAGCCGCAGCCGGGCGCGCGGGGTCAGAGCGGCGTTAGCGTGGGACACGAAGGCCTCCGGTGGGTGAAGCGGTTCCTAGACAGCTCCACTTCACAACCGGAGGCCTTCGTCTGTCAGCCAGACTCACCGCCCCCGGACGGGACAACCTCCCTGGACATCACAGCTAGGGCAGGCTCCGGCGCAGCCGGACCGGCGCCGGCCGGGGCGTCCGACCCGGCACGCCGTCCCAGGGCACCCGCGTAGGCCGTCGCGGCGAGCGCGGCGCCGGTGAGCGCGGCCCGGGAGACCGCGGCGGTGGCGGCGGCGGGCTCGCGCCGGGCACGGGCCACGTCGCGCACCAGCAGGCCCGCGCCACCGAGCAGGTGGGCGGCCATCGCGGCGCTGCCGATCCGGCCCCACCGGCCCCAGCCGGCCCCGGCGAGCCGCTCGCGCTCGGCCGGGTCGCCGACGGCGTCGAGCGCGCCTTCAGTCCGGTGACGCCCATCAGCGACCCGCCGAACCAGGCGGCCAGTCCGACGTCGTGCAGGGTGCGGGCGAGGGGCTCGGTGCGGGACATCGGTACTCCGGTGCGTCGGGGGGCGGCGGGCCACGGGTGCGGCCGCACCGGACGCTAGTGCGGCCCCTCGGCGGGGTTCCCGCGGGCCGGTGGGATCCTCCGTCCGCGGTGCCACCGCACGCCGACGGTTCCGCGGTGCCACCGCACGCCGACGGTGACGGCGCGGCCACCGTGCCGCCACCCCCGGGGCGGGGTCACCGACGGGCGGCCGAGCGGTAGGTCAGCCGTCGTAGCAGGGTCTCGGCGGGCCCCCGGACACCGGCCCGGTCGAGCCGGTACGCGACGACGACGGTGAGCAGCCACACCCCCGCCCCGACCAGCGACGCCGACCAGCCCGAGAGATGGGCACCCAGTCCGAGACCCCAGGCGGCGAGCAGCGGCACGAACAGCAGCGACTGCGCCAGGTAGCCGCTCAGCGACCGGCGGCCGAGCGCGACGAGGGCCCGGACCGGCAGCGGCGCCACCGGACGGGTCCCGAGCCGGTGCGCGACGAGGCCGAACACCGCGACGTAGCCGAGGGCGGCGAAGATCCCGGTGGCGATGTGCAGACCGGCGAACGCGCCCGGGTCCGGCAGGACGACGACGCCGACGTGCACGAGCGCCTGGGCGAGCCCCGCCGACCAGCCGACGGCGATGCCCACGACGGCGGTGCGGCGGAGCAGGGGCAGGTGGCGGCTCGGCTCCTCCAGGACGCGGTGCCGCGCGGCGAGCAGCCCGAGCAGCACCGCGGCGGGCATCACCAGGGTCAGGAACGCCCCCGGGAGCGCCGCGACCCACAGTCCGAGCCGCAACGGCAGGGTGGCGAGCCAGCCCGGCGTGGACAGGGCCACCTGCTGCGCGACGGCCGTGGGCGTGCTGCCGCCGGTGAACTGTGCGAGCACGCCGGTCACCGTGGGGACGGCCACGGCGAGTCCGACCAGCACGCCGGCCACGGTCCGCAGGGTGCGGTCGCTGCGGTGCAGGAACAGCGGTACCAGCACCAGGCCGAGGAGGCCGTAGGTGCCGAGGATGTCGCCCTGCCACAGCAGTGCCGCGTGCAGCAGGCCGAACGCGAGCATCCACCAGTGCCGGGTGCGCAGCAGCCGTCGTGCCTGCGCATCGGTGCCGCCGCCGGCGATGCGGCGGCCGTAGAGCTGCCCGATGCCGTAGGCGAACAGGAACCCGAACAGCGTCCAGGCACGGCCGTCGACGGCGGTGATCGTCACGATCTGGGCGATCCGGTCGGCGGGCCCGCCGTCCGCGGCGTGCAGCAGCGTGGCCCCCAGCTCCGAGGTGTAGGCGAACCAGGGGGCGTGGGCCAGTGCGATCAGCAGCAGCATCGCCCCCCGGGCGAGGTCGGGGGCGAGCGCACGGTCGCTGACCGGGGTCGGCACGACGGTCGCCGCGGGCGGCGCGGTGGACATGGGGTCTCCTCACGAGGCGGTGGGAGACCCATCGGAAACGATGCCGTCGCGTCCGGGTCAAGCAGTGCCCGCCGTATCCTCGCCGGCATGTACTTCACCGACCGCGGCATCGAGGAGCTCGTCGACCGGCGCGGCGACGAGCAGGTCAGCGTCGAGTGGCTGGCCGACCGGCTCCGCGCCTTCGTCGACGCGAACCCGCAGTTCGAGACGGCCGTCGAGCGGCTGTCGAGCTTTCTCGCCCGGGACGACGCCGACGACGAGTGACCCCGTGACCACAACGACCACAGGGCACGCAGCGACCACTACGTGGGCTGTGTCCGCAAGCGGGACCGGGGCCGGGGTCCGGACCTAGCGTTGCTCCTCGACACGTCCGTCGAAGAGGAGCACCGATGCTCATCGTTCTCGGGTCCGCGATGATCGCGGTCTTCATGTACCTGATCCTGTCGAAGCGGCTCGCGCCGACACTGGCGCTGGTCCTCGTCCCGCTGACCTTCGCCCTCGTGGTGACCGGCACCGGCCTGTCCGAACCGGGTGAGGACGGCGTCGTGGACTCGATCTCGTCCGCCTTCAAGGACTTCGCGCCGACGGCCGTGCTGCTGTTCTTCGCGATCATCTTCTTCGGCACGATGATCGACGTCGGGCTGTTCGACCCGCTGATCCGCTTCGTGCTGCGCACGGTGAAGAACGACCCGGTGCGCCTGGTCGTGCTGACCGCGGTGCTGGCCGGGGTCGTCTCCCTCGACGGCGACGGCTCGACCACCTTCATCATCACGGTGTCCGCGCTGCTGCCGATCTACCTGCGGCTCGGGCTGAGCCCGGTGGTGCTGACCGTCGTCGCCAACCTCGCGAACGGTGTGCTCAACATCCTGCCCTGGGGCGGCCCGACGATCCGCGCCGCGACGGTGCTGAACGTGTCCCCCTCGGAGCTGTTCAACCCGATGGTCCCGGGCATGGTGGCCGGCATCGCCACGGTGCTGCTGCTGGCCTGGCAGCTCGGTCGTTCCGAGCGCAAGCGGCTGCTCGCCTCGGGCCGCACGCTGTCGGTCGTCGCCGACGAGATGGTGGCGGTGCACGAGCCCGCCCTGGTCGGCGGGGGCACCGGCACCGACGGCACGCACGGTGCCGACCGCCCGGCGTCGGGCTCCGCCGGGGGCGCCTCCGACGCCTCCGACGACCTCGGGGGCACCCTCGACCCGAACCGCCCGACCCTGCGGCCGAAGCTGATCTGGTTCAACCTGGCGCTCACGGTCGCGCTGCTGGTGCTGCTGGGCATGGACGTCCTGCCGCTGTCGCTGGTGTTCGTCGCGGCCGCCGCGATCGCCCTGGTCGTGAACTTCCCGAAGCCCGAGGACCAGCTCCGGGCGGTGACCTCGCACGCCACCTCGATCGTCGGCGTCGTGTCCATGGTGTTCGCCGCAGCGGTCCTGGTCGGGGTGCTGTCGGGCACCGGCATGGTGACGGCGATGGCGAACGGGATCGTCTCGGCCGTGCCGCCGTCGGTCGGCTCCTGGTTCGCGGTGATCACCGGGGTGCTGAGCATGCCGCTGACGTTCTTCATCACCAACGACGCGTTCTACTTCGGCATCCTGCCGATCCTCACCGAGGCCGCGGGCCACTACGGCATCGCCCCGGTGGAGATGGCCCGCGCCTCGATCATCGGCCAGCCGGTGCACATGACCAGCCCGCTCGTCCCGGCGCTGCTGCTGCTCGTCTCGCTGGCGAAGGTCAACCTGGCCGACCACCACCGCAAGGTGATCTGGCGGGCCGCGGTCTGCTCGCTGGTGATGCTGGGGGTCGCACTGCTGCTGGGCGTCGTCCCGCTGGGCTGACCGCCCACCCACGATCCGGTGCCGCGCACGCGGTGCGGCGGGAGTGGCGCGCCGCACGGCGTAGGCAGGACGGCGCGGGCCCGGTGCGGAACGGGCCCGGTGCGGCGCGCGGGACGGGGTCAGTCGTCGTCGCGGCGCAGGCGGAACAGCCGCCGGTCGCCCGAGGAGCGCAGCTCCCGCAGAGCCTCGTCGGCGGCCTCCTCCAGCGCGGCGTGCTGGTCCGGGTCGGCCCGCAGGTCGGGTCGCGGGCGGGGCCGCCCCGGCTCCTCGGCCGCCCACATCAGCTGCAACGCGGCCTCCCAGCGCAGCTCGAACATGCCGCGGGCCAGGGTGAGCCGGTCCGCGGCCTCGCGCAGCTCCCGCTCGGTGCCACGCAGCTCGCGGCGCAGCTCCTCGGCCCGCCGGGCGTCGCGTTCCCGCAGGTCGACGACGGCGCCGGCCAGCTCGGACACCACCGCCCGGTAACGCTCCACCGCGGTCACGCCCCACCTCCGGCGAGAGTGCCCGAGCCGCCGCCACCGGCGTCGGTGCCCGAGCTGCCGCCTCCGGCGTCGGTCAGGATGACCAGCTGCGGGCGTCCGTGCCGGGAGCGGTCGAGGAACAGCGCGCGCCCCGGCGTCGGCGTCCAGTCGAGCGGCTGCCCGCCCAGCAGCGCCACCAGGTCGGTGCCCTGCACGCCGGTCGCCACCCAGGCACCGAGGTCGTCGATCGCCGCACCCGGCGGGGCCAGCAGTGTCTTCAACCGTTGCGCGCCCTGCCACCAGCCCAGCACGTGCACCCCGACACCCGGGCCGTGACGCAGCAGCGCCCGCAGGTCCTCGGTGCCGGTGCGGTCCAGCATGGACTCCGCCGCGTCGGCGCCGAACACCACGACCAGCAGCGACGCGTGTCCCCCACCACCGCCCGACGCGGCCCGGGCGCGGACCGTCGCCGCCAGCTGGGCGACGCGGGCGGCGAACCCGTCGGCGGACACCTTCTCCACCGTGCCGGGCAGGTCCGGGGCGAGCGCGCCCGACGCGGCCACCGCGTCCGGGACCAGCGGCACGAGCACGATCTGCGCGCCGGCCGGGTCGGGCAGCGACGACGCCACCGAGCGGACGGCCGAGCACAGCAGCGGGAGGGCGACGCGGGCGTCGGGCCCGATCACCCCGAGGTTGCGGCCGGGACCGTCGGACAGCTCGGCGGCCGCGGGGCTGCCGTGCACGTCGACGAACTGCCCGACCAGCGCGCGGGGCACACCGTCGGCGGGCAGCCGGGCGGCCAGCGCGTCGTGGGAGGGGGCGCGGGCGCCGTCGAAGACGACCGGCTCCGGGGTGTCCGGGAAGTCGGCGAACGCGGTCACCTGGACGTCGCGGACCACCGGGCCGCCCGCCTCGGGCAGCCGGACCACGTGGTTGCCGTGGGCGACGCCCGAGTCGTGGTTGACGATCGCGTGCCAGCGCGAGAGCGCCAGCGCCGCCTCGTTGTCCTGGGCGAGGATCCGCCGCACGCGGGGCAGCGCGATCCGCAGCACGAACTGTTCGAAGATCGCCGAACGGCCCCACAGCGCGTCGATGCCGGAGACGTCCTGGCTGGCCAGCACCAGGTGCACGCCCTGCGAGCGGCCGCGCCGGGCGACGTCCTCCAGCAGCGCGGTCGCCTCGGCGCTGACCGCGTCCCGGCCGGTGAACAGGAACTGGAACTCGTCGATGACCGCGACGATCCGCGGCAGCCGCAGGTCCGGACGCTCGGCCCGGAGCTCGGCCAGCTTGGTCGCGCCGTGCCGGCGGGCGGCCTCGGCGCGGCTGCGCATGACCTCGGAGAGGTGGCGCAGCAGCGCGAGCCCGAACTCCCGGTCGGTGTTGATGTTGACGCCGATCAGGCGGGCCTGCGGGAGCCGGTCGGCGCGGTGCCCGTCGGGGTCCGGGGCGAACGGGGTGAACGACACCCCCTCCTTGAAGTCGAGCAGGTACAGCTCGACCTCGTCGGGGCCGTAGTGCGCGGCGAGCCCGGCGATCCAGGCCAGCAGCAGGTTCGTCTTGCCCGACCCGCTCGGCCCGCCGACGAGTGCGTGCGGGGAGTGGTCGTCGAGGCTCAGCTCGGCGGGGATGCCGTCCTCGTGCCCGACGACGACCTTCAGCCCGTCGTGCGAGCGGCCCTCGCCACGCCGCCGGGGCAGCATGTCCTTGAACGCCCCCAGCCGTCCGCGCCACTGCTCGTGCCCGGCGGCGATCGCCTCGCACACCGCGGTGACGTCGTCGGCCGGCCCCGGAGGGTCCGGCTCGACGAGCACGTGCGGCCCGGTCACCGACGTCCGCACCGGGACCGGCTGCCGGTCGTCGGCGGGGTCGACGCCCGGCGGGTCCCCGAAGTCGACGGTCTCCACCGGACGCGGCAGCGCCGCCGGGACATCGAGCAGCACCAGCTGCACCCCCGCCGCGACACCGCCGCGCGCGACCCGCTGCAGCTGGCGCAGCTCGGCCTCGGGCAGCTCGCGGCCGTTGCCGACGAGCACCGCCACCAGCCACGCCTCGGGGCGCTCCCCCGTGCGGTCGGCGAGCTCGCGCAGCGAGGTGGCGCCGTCGGCGAGCACCCGGGTCTGCACCCGGCGGATCCGGTCGGCGAGCTGGTCCAGCAGCCGCCCCAGCCGGGTCGGGTCGTGCACGGTCAGCAGCCCGGTGCGGGTCAGCGGGTACAGCCCGGGCAGTGCGCCGGCGAGCTGTCCGACGTCCCAGACGTGCACGTTCACCGCGCCCGGGCGGAAGTACCGCACGGTGCGCAGGACCAGCTGCTCGACCATCGCCTCGGCCCGGTCGCGGGAGCGCGGCGTCGACACCACCTGCAGGTGCGCGCCGTCGAGCAGCGGGACCGCGACCCGGAACGGGGCGCCGCCCTCCACCGAGCCGGTGCCGAGCACCCACATCTCCGGCACCGGACCGGTCGGCTCCACGGCGCCCGCGACCGGCTTCCAGTCGGTCGGGTCGTCACCGGCGGCACCCGGGGTGGCGTCGGCGACGATCTCCGACAGCGTCTGCGGGGAGTCGCCCTGCCAGCGGTCGAACACGTGCGCCCGGTCCTCGGCGACCCGGGCGAGGACGCCGTCGAGCCGTGGGTTGTCGAACAACCGGGAGAGCCCCGGGTCGCGGCGCGCGGCGTCGTACCCGGTCTCGCGCAGCCACAGCTCCGCCATGACCTCGGCGTGCCGGGTCGCGGCCCGGTCGCGGCGTCCCTCCGCCGCGCCCAGTGCCCGCGACGCCGCCCGGTGGAACCCGTCGAAGGCGGACCGGATCCGCTCGCGGCGGTTCGGACGACGGGCCATCAGGGGCGGGCGGGCGCGGTCAGAGCCGCGAGGCGACGTCGTCGGCGGACTGCATGGCGATGTGCAGGGCCTGCTCGACCTCGTCGATCTTCTCCGACGCGGCGGCGAAGCGGGCGCGGGCGTCGTCGGCGTCGTTCTGGGCGGTGCCGTAGATGTTCTGCGAGAACGCGGCGCCGGCCTCCTCGATGGCCTGTCGGGCGTGCCGCAGCGCGCCGAGGCTCTCGGTGGCCTGCTGGTTGGCCCGCCCGATCCCGGCCCGGATCTCGTCGATGTTCGCCATGCCCACCCTCCGTGCGTGCGCGTGCGACGACCGTGACCCGGCCGACGCCGCGGCCAATCTATCGGCCGGTCCCGGTACCCGTTCATGGTGCGCCGCACCTGCGGCCGCTGCAACGCCGGGTGCGTCGACCGCCCCTCCCGGGCCCGCGTTCGGGGGGTCCGGTTCGTCCGTTCGTGACCCTCCCGCGCTGGAACCCCCCGGCGCGCTCGCCTAGCGTGCACGGCACACCACCCACGACGCCGTGATCGGAGACTGTGACGATGGCCTCCCCCGCTCCGCAGACGGACTTCCTGGAACCCCCCACCGGTGCACGGAAGATCCGCTCGATCGGGCCGGGGCTGCTCGCCGCGGCGACCGGCGTCGGGGCGGGCGACCTCGTCGCGACGATGGTGGCGGGAGCGTCGTTCGGGACGGTGCTGCTGTGGGCCGCCGTCGTCGGGACGCTGGTCAAGCTCGCGCTCGGCGAGGCCGTCGGCCGCTGGCACCTCGGCTCCGGCGCCACCATGCTCGACGGCTGGCGACGGCTGGGCTACTGGGCCACCGGCTTCTTCGGCGTCTACATCGTGGTGTGGGGCTTCGTCTACGGCGCCACCGCGATGTCGGCGGTCGGGCTGCCCCTCAACGCGCTGTTCGGCGGACTGCCGGTCGGCGGGTGGGCGGCGATCGCGGGCGTCGTCGGGCTGGTCCTGGTGTGGGTGCAGCGCTACCACGCCTTCGAGAAGTTCATGACCGTGCTCGTGCTGATCAAGTTCGCGACGGTCGTGTTCGTCGCGATCCTGGTCGGCCCGGACGTGCCCGCGCTGCTGAACGGCCTGGTGCCGCGGCTGCCGGAGGGGTCCACGGTCTACGTGCTCGGGCTGATCGGCGGCGTCGGCGGCACGATCACCATGGCCGCCTACGGCTACTGGCTGTTCGCGAAGGGCTGGAAGGGCCCGAAGTGGCTGTCGATGATGCGGCTCGACAACGCGACCGGCTACATCATGACCGGCATCTTCGTCGTCTCGATGCTCGTCGTCGGGTCGACGATCCTGCTCGGGGAGAACCTCACCGAGTCCGACAGCGGGCTGCTCACCCTCGCCGACCGGCTCGGGGCCCTCTACGGCGAGCCGGTGCGGATCCTGTTCCTCGTCGGCTTCCTGTCGGTCACCTTCACCTCGCTGCTCGGCGTGTGGAACGGCGTGTCGCTGCTGTTCACCGACTGGGTGCGGGCGATCCGGCTCCCGCACGGGAAGAAGGCCGCGATCGGGCCGGACGTGACGAACGCCGTCGTCGCCGGGGAGGAACACACCGCCACGGACGACCGGGCCGGGGCCGCCGCGACCGGGGACGAGCGCGGCGACGGCCCCGGGCGGCCGAGCGCCTACGAGGCGGCCCGCGCCGAGCGCTCGCTGCCCTTCCGCGGGTACCTGCTGTGGCTGACGTTCCCGCCGATGGCGCTGCTGCTCATCGGGCGGCCGTTCGCGCTGACGCTGGTCTACGGCGTGCTGGGCTCGTTCTTCATGCCGTTCCTGGCGGTCACGCTGCTCCTGCTCCTGAACACGACGATGGTGGCTCGCGAGGCGCGCTCGCGGTGGCTGTCCAACGCGATCCTGGGGATCTCGTCGCTGCTGTTCGCGGTGCTGCTGGTCACCGACGTCTACAACCGCCTGACCTGACCGGGGTCAGGTCACCTCGACGCGGTCGCCGACGCGCAGGGTGCCGGTGTGCTCGACGCGGGCGTAGAGCCCCGCGCACGGCAGCACCCCGAATCCCTCGACCTCGACACGGTTGGCCTCGGCCGGGCCGCGCAGCGCGTGCGGGGCGCGGGGCAGGTCGCCGTGCTCCAGCGTCGGCACGGAACAGCGCGGCGTCGGCAGGGTCGGGACCAGCACGACGTCGCCCAGGGTGAGCCGGCGCCCCAGCCAGCCGTTCTCCACGAACGGCTCGGTGCCCGGCGGCGTCGCGACGACGACGTTCGGCCGGTAGCGCAGCGCCTCGACACCGAGCGCGTCCAGCGTCGCGGTGGTGATCAGGTGCACCGGCGAGTGGTCGACGAACCGCCCGCCGGGAGCGCCCTGGGCGATCTCCAGGATCGGCGCGTCGACCTCGGCGTCCAGGCCGTGGGCCAGTACGTCCTCCGGGTCCGGGCGCTCGACGACGGCGCCGTCGGCCCGCTGCTGTGCGACGACGACCGGCCGCCCGAGCAGCTCCGCGAGCGGCTCGGCGGCCTGCCCGGCGTCGACGGTGCGACCGTCGGGCAGGGTGACCCGCACGTCGTCGCCGACGCCCGCGGAGGTGCACGTCAGCAGGCGTCGCCAGTGCCGGGGTTGTTTGGCCGTCGCGACCCGTCCGGTGTCCGGGTCGGTCAGGGCGAGTGCCCGGTCGCCGACGACGCCGTGCCCGTCGAGCTCCAGGGCGGCGAGGTCCTCCCCCAGCATCGACTTCACGGGGTAGCGGTGCAGGGATCGGACCTCGCCGACCATCAGAGCAGGCCCTGCGCGGTCAGCCAGTTCTTCGCCACGGTCTCGACCGACGGCTTGTCCGGCGCGGCCGCGGCCTCGTTCAGGCCGAGCAGCTCCTGGGTGGTCAGCTTCGCCGAGACCGCGTTCAGGATCTCGGTGACCTGCGGGGTCGCCTTCGCCTTGTTGATCAGCGGGACGACGTTCTGCGCGGCGAAGTTGTTCTTCGGGTCGGTGAGGACCACGAAGTCGTTCTCCGGGATCGCCGCGTCGGTGGTGAACAGATCAGCGGCCTGCACGTCGCCGTTCTTCAGTGCCGCGACGGTCAGCGGGCCGCCGGCGTCGAGTGAGCGGTAGGACTTGAACGAGCAGTTGTAGGTCTTCTGGAGGCCGGGGATGCCGTCGGGCCGGGTCTGGAACTCCGGCGGGCCGCCGAACACGAGCTCACCGCAGCGCGGCGCGATGTCGGCGATGGAGGTCGCGTTCAGCCGCTGCGCGGTCTCCCGGGTGACGACGACGGCGTCCTTGTCCTCGGCCTCGGCCCGGTTCAGGACGGTCAGCGTCGGCGCCGCGGTGTTCAGGGTGGACTGCAGCGCGGTGTAGACCTCGTCCGGCTGGGTCTGCGCGGCGCTCTTGTCCAGGTACTGCAGCAGCGTGCCGCTGTAGTCCGGGATGAGGTCGATCGAGCCGTCCTTGAGCGCGGGCACGTAGGCCTCGCGGGACCCGATCGGCGGCCGGGTCTCGACGGTGACGCCCTTGGCCTGCAGCGCCTGGGCGAACACCGAGGACAGGATCTGGCTCTCGGTGAAGTTCGCGGCGCCGACGACGACGGTGTTCTGGTCGCCGCTGCCGGACTGCCCGCCCCCGGCGAGGGGGTCGGAGCCCCCGCCGCAGGCGGTGAGCGCGAACGCGGCGGTCACCGTCGCGGCGACGGCGGTCAGGAGGCGGGTGCGTCTCATGGTGGGTGTCCTCTCGGGACGTGCGGGGTGGGTCAGGCCGCTTCGCGGACGGGTTCGGGGCGGGTGGGCACCGCGCGCAGCCGGCGCGGCGCGGTCCGGCCGGTGGCCTGCAGGCCGGGTGACACGATCAGCTTCTGCAGCCCGCCCAGGATCAGGTCGGCGAGGATCGCGAGCACCGCCACCAGGATCGAACCGCCGATCATCATGCCGAAGTCGCGCTGGCCGAGGCCGTCGATGATGAACCGGCCGAGCCCCCCGAGGGACACGTAGGCGGCGATCGTCGCGGTGGCGATGACCTGCAGGGTGGCGCTGCGCAGCCCGCCGATGATCAGCGGCAGCGCGTTGGGGAGCTCGACCTTCCAGAGCACCTCGGACCCGCGCATGCCCATCCCGGTGGCGGCGTCGACCACGGCCGGGTCGACGTTGCGGATGCCGGCGTAGGTGCCGGCCAGCACCGCGGGCACCGCCAGCACGATGAGGGTGATGATCGGGCCGACCAGCGAGAGCCCGGTGAGCGTCGCCAGCAGCACGAGCAGGCCGAGGGTCGGCAGCGCGCGCAGGCCGTTGGCCAGCCCGACGACGACGAACCCGCCGCGCCCGGTGTGCCCGATCCAGGCGCCCAGCGGCACCGCGATCACGACCGCGACCAGCAGGGTCAGAGCGGTGTAGCCGAGGTGCTCGGCGAGCCGGGCGAGGATGCCGGTCGGCCCCGTCCAGTTCGCGCCGTCGAACAGCCAGCCGAAGTAGGTCATGTCCCCGCCTTCCCGGTCCGGGCCCGCTGCCAGGGGGTGAGCAGCCTGCCGGCGAGCAGCAGGGCCGAGTCGACGACGAGCGCCAGGAGCAGCACGAGCACGATGCCCGCGACGATCTGGGCGTCGTTGCTGCGGTTGAAGCCCTCGGTGAACAGCAGGCCGAGCCCACCGAAGCCGATCACCGCACCGACGGTGACCAGGCTGATCGTGGACACCGCGGCGACCCGCAGCCCGGCCACGATCACCGGCACGGCCAGCGGCAGCTCGACGCCGACGAAGCGGCGCAGCGGCGTGTAGCCCATCGCGTTCGCGGCGTCGACGACGTTGCCGGGCACCGCGGACAGCGCGTCGGACACCGTCCGTACGAGCAGTGCGACGGTGTAGACCGTCAGCGCGACGACCACGTTGACCGGGTCGAGGATCTGGGTGCCGAGCAGCGGCGGCATGAACACGAACAGCGCCAGCGACGGCACCGTGTAGAGCAGCCCGGCGGCGTTGGTCATGACGGTGCGCAGGGTTCCGTTGCGGTTGGCGACCCAGCCCAGCGGGATCGCGAACAGCAGCCCGAGCAGCACCGGGATCAGGGCGTACACGACGTGCTCGGCGAGCGCGTCGAGCACGGAGTCGAGGTTGGCGAACACCCAGGTCACGGCGGCCTCAGGCGGCGTTGTGCGAGTCGCGGGCCGCGGGCAGGGCCTCGAGCACCGAGTCCGCGGTGACCGAGCCGGCGACGCGGCCGTCGGCGTCGACGGCGACGCCCTGCCCGGACGGTGAGGACAGCGCCGCGTCGAGCGCGCCGCGCAGCGAGCCGGACTCGACGGCGTAGAGCGACCCGCCCGGGACGATGGCCTCCTCGGTCACCCGTCCCGCACCGGCCTCGACCCAGCCCAGCGGCCGGGCGGAGTCGTCGACGACGACCGCCCAGCCGTCGTCGGGCAGCGGAT
Organism: Pseudonocardia sp. EV170527-09; assembly: GCF_008369905.1. Lineage (NCBI taxonomy): Bacteria > Bacillati > Actinomycetota > Actinomycetes > Pseudonocardiales > Pseudonocardiaceae > Pseudonocardia > Pseudonocardia sp. EV170527-09. The sequence continues at coordinate 10,083 of NZ_VRMC01000089.1, read as the reverse complement.
CGCCGACCGAGAGCATCGGCAGCGACCCGAGCGGGATGGTGTCCGAGGACAGGAAGCCCAGGCCGCGGTATCCGCGGTCGCGGCCGACGAAGTTGTCGACGAAGCCGTCGACCGGGCGGGACAGCAGCACGCCCGGCTCGTCGTACTGGGCCAGCCTGCCGCCGACCCGGAACACCGCGACCTTGTCGCCGAGCTTGATGGCCTCGACGATGTCGTGGGTGACGAACACGATGGTCTTGCCGAGCTCGGACTGCAGCCGCAGCAGCTCCTCCTGCAGGCTCTCCCGGACGATCGGGTCCACCGCGGAGAACGGCTCGTCCATCAGCAGCACGGGCGGGTCGGCGGCGAGCGCACGGGCCACGCCGACCCGCTGCTGCTGGCCGCCGGACAGCTGCGCCGGGTAGCGCCTGGCCATCGCGGTGTCCAGGCCGACGGTCTCCATCAGCTCCATCGCCCGGTCCCGCGCGGCCTTCTTGCTGCTCCCGACGAGCATCGGCACGGTCGCGATGTTGTCGACGATGGTGCGGTGCGGGAACAGCCCGGCCTGCTGGATGACGTAGCCGATGCCCCGGCGCAGCTCGACCGGGTCGGCGGACAGCACGTCGCGCCCGTCGACGCGCAGCTCGCCCGAGGTCGGCTCGATCATCCTGTTGATCATGCGGAGGGAGGTCGTCTTGCCGCAGCCGGACGGGCCCACGAAGACCGTGATCCGCCCCTGCTCGGCCACGAGGTCGAGCTCGTCGACCGCGACCGTCCCGTCCGGGAAGCGCTTCGTGACGCCCCGGAACTCGATCATCGGCGGTTCCCCCTGCCGTCGCGCGGGACCCCTGCTCCCCGCTTGGTCGCAGCACACTAACCCGGTCGTGCGCGACGGGCGAGCGGTCGGCCGCAGGTCACGACACCCCGTCGCGCTTGACCTGCAGCCCGGTTCAGCACCGACGCTGCGGACATGCCCCCGACCACCGCCCTGGGCCCGCTCGGCATCGCCACCGGACCCGCTCCCGCCGATGCCGCGGCCCTGGAGGACGCCGGTGCCCGCACCCTGTGGCTCGCCGGGGGCGCGATCGACCGGCTCGACCGGCTGACCGCGCTGCTCGACGGCACCCGGGACGCCGTCGTGGTGCCCGGCATCGTCCCGACCGGGGTGTACCCGGCGTCGGCCGTCGCCGCGGTGCACGCCGACGCGTCCCGCCGTCATCCCGGGCGCTACCTCACCGGGTTGGGGGCGTCCCAGCAGCCGGGGGCACTGGACGCACTGCACCGTCACCTCGACGAGCTCGATGCACTCGGGCTGCCCGCGTCGCAGCGGCTGCTGGCCGCCCTCGGACCACGCAAGCTCGACCTCGCCCGTACCCGCTGCGCCGGGGCGGTGACGTTGCTGGTCACCCCGGAGCACACCGCCCGGGCGCGGGCGGCGCTCGGTCCGGGCCGGCTGCTCGCGGTGATGCTGCCGACCGTGCTCGGGACCGACCGGACGGGGCTGCGCGAGCTGGCCGGGTTCCTCCTCGACGTGCCCGGCTACCGCGCCGCCGTCCGCGGGATGGGGTTCACCGACGCCGAGATCGACACCCGCGCCGAGCGGCTGCTCGACGCCGTCGCCGCCCGCGGCGACCGCGACGAGATCGTTGCGCGGATGGCCGAGCACCGGGCCGCGGGCGCCGACCATGTCGTGCTCAGCCCGGTCGGGGTCCCCGGATCCGGTGCCGCGCTGCTGCGCGCGCTCCGATAGGTGCACCGGGCCGGCCCGTTCTGCCGTGCGGCCGGTGCGCCGCGGCGCAACAGTGGGGCCATGCCGAAGGAGCCCACGCGTCTGCCGCGTCCCGAGCTGGACCTCGACCCGGACCACCCGCACGTCGCGGACTGGTTCCACTACGCCGACCTGCTCACCGACGCCGAGCGCGCCGACCTGCGCCGGGTGCGGGAGTTCCTGCGGGCCGAGGTCGCCCCGGTCGTGCTGGACGCGTGGGACCGTGCCGAGTTCCCGATGCAGCTGGTGAAGGGCTTCGCCGGGCTGGACCTGGCGGGGGCCGGTTATGCCGATCCTCCTGCGTCGCGGCTGTTCCTCGGGTTCCTGCATGCGGAGATCTCGCGGGTCGACCCGTCGGTGAACAGCTTCTACGGCGTCCACACCGGCCTCGCGATGGGCTCGATCCACGCCGGCGGCACCCCCGAGCAGCGCCGGCGCTGGCTGCCCGCGATGGCCCGGATGGACTCCATCGGCGCGTTCGGGCTGACCGAGCCGCACGGCGGGTCCGACGTGGCCGGTGGCATGGAGACCACCGCCACCCGGGACGGGTCCGGGCCCGACGCGGAGTGGGTCCTCGACGGCGAGAAGCGCTGGATCGGCAACGCCACCTTCGCCGACCTGATCATCGTGTGGGCCCGGGACACCGACCCGGACGCCGACGGCGCGGTGCGCGGCTTCGTCGTGCCGTCGCCGTCCGACGGCATGACGATCACGAAGATCGAGGGCAAGCAGTCACTGCGGATCGTGCAGAACGCCGACATCCTGCTCGACCAGGTCAGGGTGCCGGAGTCGCACCGGCTCTCCGGCGGCTCGGGCACGTTCCGCGACGCCGGGCTCGTCCTGCAGCGCACCCGGGCCAACGCCGCCTGGGGTGCGGTCGGGGTGCAGATGGCGGCCTACGAGCTGGCGCTGTCCTACGCCGCACAGCGCGAGCAGTTCGGCCGCCCGATCGGCGGGTTCCAGCTGATGCAGGACCTGCTGGTGCGGATGCTCGGCAACGTGAGCGCCTCGCTGGGGATGGCGGTGCGCAACGCCCAGCTGCTCGACCAGGGCCGGGGCTCGGACGCGCACTCGTCGCTGGTGAAGGAGTTCTGCGCGACCCGGATGCGCGAGACCGTGGCGATGGGCCGCCAGCTCGTCGGCGGCAACGGGGTGGTGCTGGAGAACCGGATCGCGAAGTACTTCGCCGACGCCGAGGCGATGTTCTCCTTCGAGGGCACCCGGGAGATGAACACGCTGATCGTCGGGAAGGCGGTCACCGGGCAGAGCGCCTTCGTGCGGTGACGACGGCGGTCGCGCCCGCGGTGGGCGGGCGCGACCGGTTCACCAGAGGTCCGGGGTCCCCTCGGGCGGGGTGGCACTCGTCGCCGGGGTCGGCAGGCCGCCGCCGCGCAGCACGCGGTGCAGGTCGGCGGGGCGCAGCGAGCGGGCGAACAGCCAGCCCTGGAACGCGTCCACGCCGAGCCCGCGCAGCACGTGGAACTGCTCGGCGGTCTCGACGCCCTCGGCGACGGTCTTGCGGCCCATCGCGCGGGCGACCTCGACGACGGCGCGGGCGAGCGCGAAGTCGGCCGGGTCGGTGCCGACGCCGGTGACGAAGGCGCGGTCGACCTTGACCGTCTGCGCCGGGAGCTCCTTGAGCCGGGCCAGCGACGAGTAGCCGGTGCCGAAGTCGTCGACGGCGAAGCGGACACCGCGGTGCACGAGCTCGCTCATCGCGTCCAGCGCGGGGCGCGGCAGCGCGACCAGGCTGGTCTCGACGAGCTCGAGCACCAGCTGGTTCCACGGCAGCCCGGCACCCTCGACGATCGCGGTGACGTCGGCCAGGAACGACGGGTCGGCGGGCAGCAGCCCGGCCAGGTTCACCGCGACGGCGACGGCCTGACCGGTCCGGGGCCAGGTCGCGGCCTCGGTGACGGCGGAGCGCAGCACCCACAGGTCCAGCTCGCGCTGCAGGCCGCCGCGCTGGGCGACCGGCAGGAACTCGCCGGGCGAGACCTCGCCGTGCACCGGGTGCGACCAGCGCAGCAGCGCCTCGGCGGACAGGACGGTGCCGTCCGGCGCGACGACCGGCTGGTACTCCAGGCGCAGCGCGTCGCCCTCGATCGCGGCGCGCAGCTCGGCCTCCAGCTCCAGCTGGCGGCGCGCCGGCGCGACGGCGCCCCGGTCGGCGACGGCGACCGTGCCGCGTCCGCGCTGCTTGGCCTCGCGCACCGCGACCTCGGCCGAGCGCAGCAGGTCGTCGCCGCGGGGGCCGCGGGCGTCGGCGTGCGGGCCGGTCAGCGCGGCGTCCCGCCCGGCGACGCCGACCGAGGCGGTCAGCGTGATCGGCCTCCCGGCCACGGTGACCTCCCCACGCAGCAGCCCGGCGACGACGGCGACGAGCGCCTGCGGCCCGCCGACCTCGTCGACGTCGGCGCAGACCACCGCGAACTCGTCGGCCGACAGCCGCCCGGCCGTGCAGTGGTACGGCAGCTCGCGCTGCAGCCGCCCCGCCAGCTCGATGAGCAGCAGGTCACCGGCGTCGTGGCCGAGGCCGGTGTTGACGCGGGAGAAGTCGTCGACGTCACCGCAGACGACGGCGACCCGGTCGGCGTCCGGCCCGGCCAGCAGCCGGTCGGCGAGCTCCAGCAGCCCGGCCCGGTTGGGCAGCCGGGTCAGGGGGTCGACGGTGTCGGCCTCGCGCAGCACGTCGGCGGCGCGGCGGCGCTCCCCCACGTCGGTGACGACGAGCAGCCAGAACGGACGGCCGTCGTCGGAGGGGGCGGCGTTGACCACGACCTCGCAGTCGACCCGGGTGCCGTCGGCCCGCAGCAGCGGCAGCGACTCGATCCGGTAGGTCGGCTCGGGGTGCGACGGGTCGCGCAGCCAGTCCGGCAGCCCCCCGCGCCGGTCGGACCCAGGCTCGGCGGACAGGCTGCGTGCCGGGACCCCGCGCAGGGTCTCCAGATCGGCGTCGAGCAGCTGGCACAGCGCCGGGTTGGCGTCGACGATCCGGCCACGCCCGTCGAGCATCGCGACGCCGGTGGTGATCGCGGCGACGAGGTCGGCGAACCGCTGCCCGGAACGCTGCGCGCGGGACTCGGCACGGCGCCGGTCGGAGATGTCCTGCACGGTCCCGATCAGGCGCAGCGGTGCGCCGCCGGGCGTGCGGTCGATCCGGGTGCGGCACGACAGCACCGCGCCGCCCTCGGGGCGGATCTCGGAGCTGTGCGCGGTGGTGGGCTCCGGCGCGGCCTCCGGGCCGCGGCGCAGCATCCGACAGACCCGCTCGACCTGCTCGCCCTCGATCGGGCCGTCCGGGCCGTCGGGGCGCACGCCCAGCGCGCGGTAGAGCTCGACGAGCCCCTCGCTGCGGGTCAGCGTCCCGGCCTGCAGGTCGAAGGTCCAGGTGCCGGAGCGGGTGGCGCGCTCGAGGTCGAGCGCGGGTGCCTCGTCCGACGGCGCGGGCGCGGCGTCGGGGAACGGGGTGAGCAGCACGACGGTGCGGTCGCCGGGCTGGTTCCAGCGGACGACCTTGACCCGGGCCAGCCGGCGGTCGGCGCGGACCAGGCGGGCGTCGGAGTCCGGGCCGACGAGCAGCTGCGGGAGCCGCATGCCGGTCGGGTCGGCGGAGCCGGCGAGGCGACGGAGCGCGGCGTTGGTGTGGACGACGACGCCCCCGGCGTCGCAGACCAGCGCGGGCGAGGGCGGGAGCTGCACCGCGGAGTGGTCGGGGCCGTCGGCACCCGTGGACCCGGCGGTCCCCGGACCGGGGCCCGCGGCGGTGTCCGACGGGGCCGGACCGGGCGGGCGCGGTGCACCGGGCAGCCGCCGGGCCATGCCGAACGGCGGCTCCCCGAAGCCCGCGCCGGAGATCTCGGCGTCCGGCGCGGGCGCGGCGTTCAGGGCCTCCGCCGGGGCGAGGAGCTGCTCGTCGTCGGGACCGGGCCGGGTGCGCCCCGCCGGGGTACCGCCGGGACCGGCGAAGGCCCGGGCGAGGTCACCGGCCAGGCCGGGGTCACGATCCCGGTCCCGGCGGGCACCCGGTGCCTGCTCCGCGCGTCCACCGGCCGGTTCTCCGACCGATGCACCCGGACGGTGTCCCGCCCGCGACTCCTGCTCCGACACGCCCGCCTCCGTTCCGTTCGGCAGCTCCGTCGGGAACAACGAGCCACCGTGCCGGGCGATCCGGGCGGGTAGACCGATCGAGCCACCCGACACAGCGAGTAATGAGGCCGTTCGGCCCAATGCCGCTGCCCCGCCCGTCACTCACGGGTGGTGACAGGTAGCCGTCGGAGGGTGAAGGGTGTGGCGCGCTCGGCGAGCGGTGGCAACCGATCCGACCGTGCGTGGTCGACCGCTCACAGCGCACCGTGCCGTTCGGCGCAGACCCCGATTGCACACGTTTCGTAACCGGGGTTATGGCCGCCCGACGGCCGGTGGTCAGGCGGGCGTCGCGGCGGCGCGGGCGACCGCCGCGGCGACGGCCGGGGCCACCCGCGGGTCGAACGGGCCGGGCACGATCTTCTGCGGGGACAGCTCGTCGGCCACGACGTCGGCGATGGCCCGCGCCGCCGCGATCTTCATGTCGTCGGTGATGCGGCGGGCGTGCGCGTCGAGGGCCCCGCGGAAGATCCCCGGGAAGGCCAGCACGTTGTTGATCTGGTTCGGGAAGTCGCTGCGGCCGGTCGCCACGATCGCGGCGTGCCGGGCCGCGACCTCCGGGTGCACCTCGGGATCGGGGTTGGACAGCGCGAAGACCATGCCCTCCGGGGCCATCGTGGCCAGCAGCTCCTCGGGCAGCGTGGCACTGGAGAGCCCGACGAACACGTCCGCGCCGGCCAGTGCCTCGGCGACCCCACCGGTGACCCCGCGCGGGTTGGTGACGGCGGCCAGGGCGGCCTTCTCCCCGCCCCGTCCGGCGTCGACGACCCCGCGCGAGTCCAGCAGGACGACGTCGGAGGCGCCCGCGGTCAGCAGGATGCGGGCGCAGGCGATGCCGGCAGCGCCGGCCCCCGAGATCACGATGCGCAGGTCCGACAGCGAGCGGTCCTGCACCCGGCAGGCGCCGTCGACGGCGGCGAGCAGCACGACGGCGGTGCCGTGCTGGTCGTCGTGCATGACCGGGCAGTCCAGCGCCTCGACCAGGCGGCGTTCCAGCTCGAAGCAGCGCGGCGCGGCGACGTCCTCGAGGTTGACCGCACCGAAGGTCGGGCGCAGCCGGACCAGGGTCTCCACGATCTCGTCGACGTCGGTGGTGTCGAGGACCAGCGGGATCGAGTCGAGCCCGGCGAAGGACTTGAACAGCGCCGACTTGCCCTCCATCACCGGCAGCGACGCGCGCGGCCCGATGTCACCGAGGCCGAGCACCGCGGTGCCGTCGCTGACGACGGCGACCAGCCGGTGCGCCCAGGTGTAGCGGGCGGCCAGCGAGGCGTCGTCGGCGATGGCGCGGCAGACGTCGGCGACGCCGGGGGTGTAGGCGATGGACAGGTCGCGCTCGTCGGCCAGCGGCGCGGTCAGGCCGGTGGCGAGCTTGCCGCCCTCGTGCGCGCCGAACACCTCGTGCCGGTCGGGGGCGGAGCGCGTGGTCGGGTCCTGGGCGAGCGTCATGGGAGAACTCCACGGGTGGTGCGGTACGAGAGCGGCGCACGGACGCGCCTGCCGTCGCACCGGGCGTCGCGGGTTGACGTCGACCTGCTCGCGGTGCCGGACGGCCATCCCGCCCGCCACGCCGGGATAGGGGCGCCGCGCCGGGACGAGCTGTCGGATCTGGCGGCGAGTCTAACCGGGCGCGCGCCGGGAACCGGCCACCCGGCACGTCCGGAGTGGCCACCCGCACACCGACGGGGCGTCCGGCGCCGGTCCCCGGCGGTGCACCGGGGCAGCGCAGCGGGTCAGCGCAGCGGGGCCGGGGTGAGGTCGGGCAGCGGCAGCGCGGGCAGCGACGGGCCGGTGGGCAGCTCGGTCAGCGGCAGCACACCCGGGGTGAACGGGACCCGCCCGGGGACGACCTCCAGCGCGCCGACGTCGCCGTGGCGCTCGGCGTAGGCCAGCGCGCGGGCGATGTCGGTGACCCCGTTGGTGTTGGTCGGCAGCATCAGGCTCGACAGCAGCCCGAACGCCCGGCCGCACGCGTCGAGGTAGCCCGAGCCCGAGTCGCCCGGGACCCCCGGCGGCGTGGTGGAGACGACGTGGGTGCGCGGCCCCTCCGGCTGCCCGAGGCTCAACCCCTGCTTGTACGGCGTCGCCACGAGCTGGTTGGGCTGGTAGCTGTAGACCTTCTCCCCCTGTTCGGTGCCGTCGGTGTCGAGCCCGGTCGGACCGCCGAAGCCGGGGACCGTGGGGTCGGCGACGGCGACGGCCGCCGGGTCGAGGCGGATCAGCGACAGGTCGTTGTAGAGGCACAGCTGTGGGTCGGTCTCGCCGCGGTCCTGCATGACCGCCCAGGAGTTGTAGGCGACCCGTCCGGTGTAGTTCCTGCCGTCGCGGCCGCGGATGCCGACCTCGATGCCCTCCGGCATGACCGGCTCGCTGCAGCCGTCCACCGACGACATCGCGTCCTCGCCCGCCATGCAGTGCGCGGCCGCGCCCAGGTAGAGCGCCCCGGCGGGCGCCGCCTGGTGCTGGGCGCCGTCGGCCCCGTCCCGGTGTCCGTCCTGCGCGGCGGCGGGGGTGTAGAGGAAGTTGGCGGTGCACAGCTCGGCTCCGCCGGTGACCGGGGTGGCGATCTGCACGCCAGGGCCGATCGCGCCCGCCTGCACCGCAGGGGCGGACGGCGCGGCCACCGCGGTGCCCGCGGCGGCGGGCGCGGTCAGCGCGACGGTGACCGCGAGGCCGGCCGCGGCGGCGATCCCGGCGATGCGCCGCCGCGCGGGGCGGTGGGAGAACTGCGACGACATGACGCTCCTCGGCTCGTGGTCCGCCACGGATCTCAGCCGAACCGGCCACCCTGCGGGTACGGCGCGCCCGGCGGACTCCCCGGTCGGGGACCGATCCGACCCGTCCGGGTGACGTGATCACCGCGAGCGTCCCGCAGCGTCCGCGACTAGCGTCGCCGCACGTGAGCACCGACGCCGATCCCGAGGGACGGATCCTCCTGCTGCGCCACGGCGAGACCGAGTGGTCGCGCACCGGGAAGCACACCGGCCGCACCGACGTCCCGCTGACCGACCAGGGCCGGGTCGCCGCCCGCCGGGTGCGCACCGCGCTGGCCCTGGTCCGCCACGACGCCCCGCCCGCCCGGGTCCTCTGTTCCCCGCGCTCGCGCGCGCGGGACACCGCCGAGCTGGCCGGGCTGCGGGTGGACGCGGTCGACGACCGGCTCGTCGAGTGGGACTACGGCGACAACGAGGGCCGGACCACGCCGCAGATCCGCGAGTCCCTGCCGGGCTGGACGATCTGGGACGGGCCGTGGCCCGGTGGCGAGACCCCCGACGACGTCGCGGCCCGCGCCGACGCCGTGCTCGCCGACGCACGCGCCCTGCTCGGCGACGGCGACGTCGTGCTCGTGGGGCACGGCCACTTCTCCCGGGTGCTGACGGCGCGCTGGATCGGGTTGCCCGCGAGTGGCGGGGTGCACTTCCGCATGGACCCGGCCGGGGTCAGCGTGCTGGGGTTCGAGCGCGGGGTCCCCCGCCTCGACCACGTCAACCAGCGCCCCATACCAGCGGAGGACCAGTGAGCGTCCGGACGGCCACCCCCGACGACGTGCCGGTGATGGTCAGGCTCGTGCACGAGCTGGCCGACTACGAGAAGGCCGCGGACGAGTGCGGGCTGACCGAGGAGCAGCTCCACGCCGCGCTGTTCGGCCCGGACCCGTCGGCCGGGGCCTTCGTCGCCACCGGCGACGACGGCGCGGTCGTCGGCACGGCCATCTGGTTCCGGACCTTCTCCACCTGGGAGGGCGTCGCCGGGATCCACCTGGAGGACCTCTACGTGACCCCCGCCGCACGCGGCGGCGGGCACGGCGCGGCCCTGCTCGCCGAGCTGGCCGCCGAGGTGGCCCGGCGCGGCTGGAAGCGCCTGGAGTGGAACGTGCTGGACTGGAACACCCCGGCCATCGGCTTCTACCGCTCCGTCGGCGCGGTGCCGAACGACGGATGGACCACCTACCGGCTCACCGGCGACCCGCTCGTCGCGCTGGCCGGGCGGGCCGGGCGCCGGTTGAGCTAGTTGTGATGTCCAGGGAGGTTGTCCCGTCCGGGGGCGGTGAGTCTGGCTGACAGACGAAGGCCTCCGGTTGTGAAGTGGAGCTGTCTAGGAACCGCTTCACCCACCGGAGGCCTTCGTGTCCCACGCTAACGCCGCCCTGACCCCGCGCGCCCGGCTGCGGCTCGCTCAACTCGTCGTCG
>NZ_VRMC01000659.1:0-237 GCF_008369905.1 Pseudonocardia sp. EV170527-09 | reverse complement strand
GTCGAGGGCGAGGCGGGCGTTCTGACGCCTCCCGCACGGGCACGGAAGCTGGAAATTGGTCATGGCGACGAAGGGTCGCGCGCGATGAGCGGGCGGGACGACGGCAGGTCCGGCGACGGAACCCGGGAGCAGCGCCTGAAGGCGGCGCTCCGGGACAACCTCAAGCGCCGCAAGGCGCAGGCGCGGGGCCGGGAGGCGGCCGAGCCCGGCGAGGCCCCGCCGGACGCACCCGCGGAT
>NZ_VRMC01000658.1:0-237 GCF_008369905.1 Pseudonocardia sp. EV170527-09 | reverse complement strand
AACCTTAAGAACATAGTATTCATACTTAAATCTTCATCAATCCAAGCAGCATGTTCTTGAATAGTTTCACTATCATCAAATTCGTATTTATCTACAGCAATATTAAATAATCCAGATATATATTCTGGATGGGGATAACCATCCTCAAAAATTCCAAGATCATCGTTGTCTAGTGCTATGTCCATTGCATCTTTGGTATCCATTGCAATCACACATCCATCTAAATAGTTATGATGG
>NZ_VRMC01000657.1:0-237 GCF_008369905.1 Pseudonocardia sp. EV170527-09 | reverse complement strand
ATATTGTATACAATATATATTTTATGATATATATTATTCACGTTTTATATTATAATTATATATAACTATTTAAAATTATATAGAACTGTATAATATTTTATGTAAATGTATAATATAATGTATATAACTATATATTATTTTATATATAATTTTATTACATACTTTACATAATATATCGTAATATAATATATATTATATCACATTATTTTATATTACATAATATATATTATATATCTC